>NZ_BAAGXC010000003.1:0-713 GCF_054780035.1 Mariniluteicoccus endophyticus
TGTGCTCGTCGATGATCGAGCAGATCTTGATCGGTCGTCCGTGCTCGTCGGCGTCGAACTGGAAGTCCACCGCCCACACCACGTTCGGCGCGTCCGCCGTCGGCGCGTCGACGGTCGAAGATCCGACGCGCTTGCGTCGACGCCGCTGCGGGACACGAAGCCCCTCGTCACGCCACAGGCGTTGGACCTTCTTGTGGTTCACCACCCACCCCTCGGCGCGCGCATCGTGATACGCCCGCCGATACCCGTAGCGGGGATGGTCCTTCGCCCAGGCGCGCAGCCACTCCCGCAGCGCCCGATCCGGGTCCGCGACCGTGTCGGCGTTGAGCGGTCGCCGGTACGCGGAGCGGCTCAGCCCGACCAGACGGCACGCCATCCGCTCGCTCACCTGCAGTGTCCTGATCAGGTGCGCGACGGCGGCACGGCGCCTGCCCGGGCCTAGAAGTTTCCCTCAGCCAGCTCCTTGAGCGCGGCCTTCTCCAGCTCCGCTTCGGCGAGCAGACGCTTCAACGTGGCGTTCTGCTTCTCGAGCTCCTTGAGGCGCTTCGCGTCGTCGGCCTTGAGGCCGCCGTACTGGTTCCGCCACCGGTAGTACGTCTGCTCGGACACCCCGAGCTCTCGGCACACCGCCGCGACATCCTGCCCGTCGGCGAGCATCCTGTCGGCCTGCCCGAGCTTACGGACGACCTGCTCCGGAGTGTGACGCTTCCTAC
>NZ_BAAGXC010000004.1:0-90958 GCF_054780035.1 Mariniluteicoccus endophyticus
GTTGAGTTCTCAAGAATCGACCACACACCTCGCACCACCCTCCCGGGCGCCGCTTGGGGCAACTCGACTTACTTTAGTCAGGCTTCGGTCTCGAGTCAAATCGAGGTTTTCGGCCTGTTTCCGTCCGCGTCAGATCTTCGCGATCCCCTAGTCAAAGAGTGATCGACGTCGGTCTGTCATGGTTGGAAGTGTCCTTCGGGGCGACATCTTCAGCTTTGCTGCCGTGTTTCGCACCCTCAAGGCTCAGAGAACATTACTCACCTCCGGCGTACGCGTCAAATCGCCGCCGTGTGGCTTGCCTCACATCGACCGCGCCGGCCTGAAGGCACGTCCTCAGAGCGTCCGGCGCACCACCGCCATGGTCTTCTTGCCGCGCCGCACCACCAAGTAGCGGTCGTGCAGCCACTGGCCGGCCACGGTCGCCGACTCGTCGGCCACCTTCTCGTTGTTGACGTAGGCCCCGCCCTCCTTGACGGCGCGGCGCGCAGCGCCCTTGGACTCGACGACCCCGGCGGCCACCAGCACGTCGAGGACCCCTGCGTCGGGGTCGTCGACCTCTCCCCCGCCGACCTCGCCGGCCAGCCCCTCGAGCGTCCGCTCGTCGAGGGCCCCGATGTCGCCTCGTCCGAAGAGTGCGGCGGCCGCCTCCACCGCCCGTTCGCGCTGCTCGACGCCGTGGACCAGGTCGGTGACGTCGTCGGCCAGCGCCCGCTGGGCCTCTCGCTTGAAGGGCTCGTCCGCCAAGGACTTCTCGAGCGCCTCGATCTCCTCGCGCGAGCGGGGGCTGAACACCTTGAGGTATTCGATGACCTTGGCGTCCTCGGCGTTGAGGAAGAACTGGTGGAACGCGTACGGGCTCGTCATCTCGGCATCTAGCCAGACGGTGCCCGACTCGGTCTTGCCGAACTTGGTGCCGTCGGCCTTGGTGAGCAGCGGCGTACAGATGGCGTGGACGCGCTCGCCGTCGGAGCGCCGGACGAGCTCGACGCCCGCGGTGATGTTGCCCCACTGGTCGGAACCGCCCGATTGCAGCGTGCACCCGTGGCGACGGAACAGCTCGCGGTAGTCCATCGACTGAAGGAGCACGTAGCTGAACTCGGTGTAGGAGATGCCCGACTCGAGACGCTTGGCCACCACGTCGCGCGCCAGCATGCGGTTGACCGGGAAGTGCTTGCCGACATCGCGCAAGAAGTCGAGCACCGACATCTCCGCGGTCCAGTCGTAGTTGTTGACCAGGGTCGCGGCGTTGTCGCCCTCGAACGAAACGAAGCGCTCCACCTGGGAGCGGATGCGCTCGACCCACTGGTGGACCGTCTCGATCGGGTTCAGGTTGCGCTCCGATGACTCCTTGGGGTCACCGATCAGCCCCGTCGCCCCGCCCACGAGTAGTAGCGGCCGATGGCCGTACCGCTGGAGTGTGCGCGCGACGATGAGCTGGACGAGGTTGCCCATGTGGATGCTCGGCGCGGTCGGGTCGAAGCCCACGTAGAACGTGACGGGTCCGGCATCGAGGTGGTCCGAGAGGGCCTCCTGGTCGGTCGAGTTGGCCAACAGGCCGCGCCACTTCAGCTCTTCGAGTGCCTCGTTCACGCTCGTCACCCTAGTGGTTGGTCCCCTCAGGACCGCGGAGCGTCCGTCGGCGGTTCGGGGCTCCGACCCACCCCGGCCTGCCCCCTCCACCCGCGCAGACGATCCGGGCTCCACGGCTCGGGCAGCACGTCGGCGCTCACCCACTGGTGGCGACGGAGGCCGGCGTACGCGTCCTCCAGCTGGCGGGAGACGGCCGCGGGCCCGGTGCCACCGGTCGCCTCGCGGCTGCCGACCGCGCCCTCGACGGTCAACCGCTCCAGCACGCCGGGCCGGAGCCGGTCGTCGATCCGGGGCAGGTCGTCGGCGGTGAGGTCGGAGAGCTCGATACCGCGGGACTCGCAGTGGCGTACGGCCGCACCTGCGATCTCGTGGGCCTGCGCGAACGGGACGCGCTGCTGGACCAGCCAGTCGGCCACGTCGGTCGCCAGGGAGAAGCCCTGCGGGGCGAGTGCCGCCATCTTGTCGGTGTGGAACACCAGGGTTCGGACCAGGCCCTCCATGGCGGGCAGCAGGACGTGGAGCTGGTCGATCGTGTCGAACAGCGGCTCCTTGTCCTCCTGGAGATCGCGGTTGTAGGCCAGAGGAAGGCCCTTGAACGTCGTCATGAGGCCGGTGAGGTTGCCGACGAACCGCCCGGCCTTGCCCCGCGCGAGCTCGGCGACGTCGGGGTTCTTCTTCTGCGGCATGATGCTCGACCCGGTCGACCAGGCGTCGTCGAGGGTCACGAACCCGAACTCGACCGTCGACCACAGGATGATCTCCTCGCTGATGCGTGAGAGATCGACACCGACCTGCGCCAGCACGAACGCCGCCTCGGCGACGAGGTCGCGCGACGCGGTGCCGTCGATGGAGTTCTCCACGGGCCCGTCGAAGCCGAGCTGCTCGGCGACGAGCTCCGGCGACAGGCCCAGCGAGGTGCCGGCCAGCGCCGCAGAGCCGTACGGCGACCGCGCCAGACGCGCGTCCAGGTCACGCAGCCGGTCGAGGTCGCGCAGCAGGGGCCACGCGTGGGCCATCAGGTGGTGGGACAGGGCGACCGGCTGGGCCGACTGCAGGTGCGTACGCCCCGGCATGATCGCCCCCCGGTGCCTGTCGGCCTGCTCCAGCAGCGCGTCGACCACGCGGGCGACCGCGTCACCGAGCGTGCGCAGCTCGAGGCGGAGGTAGAGGCGGACGAGGGTCGCGATCTGGTCGTTGCGCGACCGACCGGCACGCAGGCGGCCGCCGAGCTCCGGCCCGGCCTCCTCGATGAGGAGACGCTCCAGCGCGCCGTGGACGTCCTCGTCGCTGGCGGCGGGCTGCGCCTCGCCCGAGCGGACCTTGTCGATCAGCGTCGTCAGCGCCGCGTACAGGCCCTCGGCCTCGTCGTCGGTGAGGAGGTCGGCGGCGTACAGCGCGTTGGCGTGGGCGATGGAGCCACGCAGGTCCAGCTCGGCCAACCGCCAGTCGAAGTGGGTCGACTTCGACAGCGCGAACATGGCGTCGGCGGGGCCGCCCTCGAACCGGCCGCCCCACAGCACGCCCTCTCCGGCGGACTTGGGCGAGGTCAGGGCAGGGTCGTGCTGGGTGTCGGACATGGCTCCAGATCCTAGAGGGCGGGTGCGGCCCGCTTCGGTGTGCGGTCCGGTTCGGGTGAGGGTTCAGCTGCGGGGCTCCGCGGCCAGGCCGAGCATCCGCTCGGCGACGGCCGCTCCCCCGGCGGGGTCGCGGGTGATGAGCATGACGGTGTCGTCACCGGCGATCGTGCCGAGGATCTCGGGCCACGAGACCTTGTCGATCGCCGAGGCGAAGTATTGCGCCGCGCCCGGGGGCGTACGCAGGACTGCGAGGTTGGCCGAGGCGTCGGCGGACACGAGGACCTCCCCGCAGAGTCGCGCGAGCCGGGCCTCGAACGCCTGCGACTCCCCCGCCTGGTGGCTGCGGTCGCCGCCCTCGCCCGGGACGGCGTACACGAGGTGGCCGGCGGCGTTGCGGATGCGGACGGCACCGAGCTCGAGGAGGTCCTTCGACAGGGTGCCCTGTGAGACGGAGATCCCGTGGTCGGCGAGCTTCTCGGCCAGCTCGGTCTGCGAGCGGATGTGCTCGCGGGCGATGAGCTCGCCGATCGACGCCTGACGGGCGGCCTTCGTCATCACGGGGCTCATCTCACACCCCTCGGGCGGCCTTGTCGAGGAACACGAGCACGGCCTTCTGGACGTGTCGCCGGTTCTCGGCCTCGTCCCAGACCGCCGACTGCGGGCCCTCCAGCACCGACTCGGCGATCTCCTTGCCGCGGTAGGCGGGCAGGCAGTGCAGCACGATCGCGTCGTCGGCCGCGTGGCCGACCAGTTCCTCGGTGATCGAATAGGGCGCGAAGACCCGCTCGCGGACCTCGTCCTCGCCCTCCTGGCCCATCGACACCCACGTGTCGGTCGACACGACGTCGGCGCCCTTCACCGCCTCGACGGCATCGGTGGTGATGGTGACCGAACCACCGGTGGTCTCGGCGATCTTCTTCGCGCGCTCCACGATGCCAGCGTCGGGCTGGTAGCCCTCCGGTGCGCCGATGCGGACGTGCATGCCGGCGACGGCGCCGCCGAGCACGTAGGACTGAGCCATGTTGTTGGCACCGTCACCCACATAGGCGAAGACCTGGCCGGCGAGGGCCCCGCGCCGTTCCTGGACGGTGAGGAGGTCGGCGAGCACCTGGCAGGGGTGGTAGTCATCGGTGAGCGCGTTGACGACGGGCACGCCGGCGTACGCGGCCATCTCCTGCAGCCGCGCGTGGCCCGACGTGCGCCACACGACGGCGGCGACGTGTCGGCCGAGCACGCGTGCGGTGTCCCTGATGGGCTCGCCGCGGCCGAGCTGGGACAGCTGGGCGTCCATGATCATCGGGTGGCCGCCCAGCTCGGCGATGCCGGCCTCGAACGAGATGCGCGTACGCGTGGACGCCTTGTCGAACAGCACGGCGACGGCACGCGGCCCGGCGAAGGGCTTGGCCGCGTACGGGTCACGCTTGAACTCCGCGGCGAGCTCGAGGACGTGGAGCTGTTCGTCGTGGGACAGGTCGGCGTCGTCGAGGAAGTGCCGCAGCTGGCCGTCGGCGTTGTCGATGATGTGGGTCGGTGTGGTCATGATGCGCTCCCATCGAGGATGGCGGGCAGGGCGGCCACGAACGAGTCGATCTGGTCACCGGTGATGTTCAGCGGGGGTGCGAGGCGCAGGGCGTCGGGACGCGGTGCGTTGATGACGAAGCCGGCGTCGAGCGCCGCCTCGTACGCCTTGGGGCCGATCTCGGCCTTCAGCACGATCGCGCGCAGCAGGCCACGGCCGCGGACGTGGTCGACAAGCGGGTGGCCGAGGCCCTCCACGCCGGCCTTGAGCCGCTCCCCCATCGCCGTGGCGTTGGCCAGCAGGTCGTCGCGCTCGATGACCTCCAGGACGGCGAGGCCGGCGATGGCGGCGACGGGGTTGCCGCCGAACGTGCTGCCGTGGGAACCGGGCTGCAGGAGGTCGGCGGCACGGCCGGTGGCGACGCAGGCGCCCACGGGGAACCCGTTGCCCAGGCCCTTGGCCAGGGTCACGACGTCGGCGACGACCCCCGAGGAGGTCGACGCGAGCCAGTCGCCGCAGCGACCGATGCCGGTCTGGACCTCGTCGAACCAGAGCAGGGCGCCGTGGTCGTCGGTGATGCGCCGCGCGGCGGCCAGGTAACCCTCCGGCGGCTCGACAACGCCGCTCTCACCCTGAACGGGCTCCATCAGGACGGCGGCGGTCTGGTCGTCGACGGCCGCCTCGAGGGCCGCCTCGTCGCCGAACGGGACGAACACCACGCCACCGGGCAGCGGCTCGAACGGCTCTCGATATCTCGCGGTCGACGTCAACGCCAGCGAACCCATCGTGCGTCCGTGGAACGAGCCCTCCATCGCGACGACCTTGGTGCGACCCGTCCGGCGCGTGATCTTGAACGCGGCCTCGTTCGCCTCGGAGCCGGAGTTGGTGAAGAACACCCGTGCCTGCGAGCCGTCGTGGGCGACCATGGCGGACAGCCGCTCGGCGAGCGCGATCTGGGCCGGTGTGGCGAAGAAGTTCGACACGTGGCCCAGCGTCGCCAGCTGGGAGGTGATCGCCGCCAGCACGTAGGGATGGGCGTGACCCAGCGCGTTCACGGCGATGCCGGCCAGCAGGTCGAGGTAGCGGTTGCCGTCGGCGTCCCACACGTACGCGCCCTCACCGCGGACGAACACGCGCTTCGGCGTACCGAAGGTGTTCATCAGCGCGCCGGTGTAGCGCTGCTGCAGCTCGGACTGGCGGGCGTGGGGCAGCAGCTCGTCGAGCTCGGAGCTCATGCGTCCACCTCCTTGTTCTCGTGGTTCGTGGGGTCGGCAACGACCTGGGTGCCGACGCCGTCATCGGTGAAGATCTCGAGCAGCAGGGCGTGCGGGACGCGGCCGTCGAGGACGGTCGCGCGGCTCAGGCCGCCCTCGACCGCATGGAGGCAGGCCTCCATCTTGGGCACCATGCCCGACTGCAGGCTGGGCAGCATCTCCTGCAGCTCGCTGGCCGTGATCCCGGTGACGATCTCGGGGTCGTCGGGCCAGTTGCGGTAGAGGCCCTCGACATCGGTGAGGACGACAAGCTTTTCGGCACCCAGCGCCACGGCCAGTGCCGCGGCCGCCGTGTCGGCGTTGACGTTGTGGACCAGGCCGTCGTCATCGGGGGCGACCGTGGCCACGACCGGGATGCGGCCGGCCTCGATGAGGTCCTCGACCGCCTCGGGGTGGACCTGGGCCACCTCGCCGACGAGTCCGAGGTCGACGTCCTCGCCGTCGAGCATGAGCCCCTTGCGCTGGGCGGTGAACAGGCCCGCGTCCTCGCCGGACATGCCGACGGCGAGGTGACCGTGGGCGTTGATCAGGCCGACGAGCTCGCGGCCGACCTGGCCGACCAGCACCATGCGTACGACGTCCATGGCCTCGGGCGAGGTCACGCGCAGGCCGCCCTTGAACTCGCTCTCGATGCCGACGCGCTTGAGCATCGTGGAGATCTGCGGTCCGCCCCCGTGCACGACGACGGGGCGTACGCCGCAGCGCCGCAGGAAGACGATGTCCTCGGCGAAGGCCCGCTTGAGGTCGTCGTCGATCATGGCGTTGCCGCCGTACTTGATGACGATGGTCTTGCCTGCGTACGAGTCGAGCCAGGGCAGCGCCTCGGCGAGAACCGAGGCCTTGGTGCCGGCGTCCATGCGGCTGAGGGGGCTCATGAGCTGTACTCCGCGTTCTCCTTGACGTAGTCGTACGTCAGGTCGTTGGTCCAGACGGTGGCGGTCGCCGCGCCCGCGTGGAGGTCGACCAGCACGTGGACGGCCCGCTGAGACAGGTCGACGAGCTCGCGGTCGTCGCCGATCGCGCCGCCGCGGCACACCATGACGCCGTTGAACGACACGTCGACCTCGTCGGGGTCGTAGGCGGCATCGGTCGTGCCGAGCGCCGACAGCACGCGGCCCCAGTTGGGGTCGGCACCGAAGATCGCGCACTTGAACAGGTTCGACGACGTGATGGAGCGGCCGACCTTGACCGCGTCGTCCTCGCTGGCGGCGTTGACGACCTCGACAGCCACGTCGTGGGACGAGCCCTCGGCGTCGCCCAGCAGCTGTTGGCCCAGGTCGTGGCACAGCGCGGTCAGCGCCGCCGCCATGGTGGTCTCGTCGACCTCGACGCCGGAGGCGCCCGACGCCATGGCGACGACGGTGTCGTTGGTCGACATGCAGCCGTCGGAGTCGAGGCGGTTGAGCGTCACCCCGGTCGCGCGGGCCAGCGCGTGCTGGAGCTCGTCGGGGGCGATCTTCGCGTCGGTGGTGAGCACCACGAGCATGGTCGCCAGCCCCGGGTTGAGCATGCCGGCACCCTTGGCCATGCCGCCGACCGACCAGCCGTCACCGGTGATGACGGCCTGCTTCGAGACGGTGTCGGTGGTCATGACGGCCTCGGCCGCGTCGGTGCCGCCGGTCGCGCTCAGCGCCTGCGCGGCGTCGCGTACGCCGGCCAGCAGCGGCTCCATCGGCAGGCGTACGCCGATGAGGCCGGTGGAGCAGACCGCCACGTCGGTCGCCTCGCACGACAGGGCACGGGCGACCTCCTCGGCGGTGGCGCGGGAGTCGGCGTACCCCGGCTGGCCGGTGCAGGCGTTCGCGCCGCCGCTGTTCAGGACGACGGCCTTCAGCGAGCCGTCGCAGACCTCCTTCGACCAGCGCACGGGCGCGGCCTGGATGCGGTTGGACGTGAAGACGGCGGCGGCTGTCAGGTCGGGACCCTCGTTGACGACGAGCGCGAGGTCTTTGTTGCCGGAGGCCTTGATGCCCGCCGCGACGCCGGCGGCGACGAAGCCCTTCGGGGCCGTGACCCCGGTCTGGCCGACGGCGTTCACGGTGCCACGCCAATCTGCGGGAGGCCCGAGTGTTCGAGCATGCCCTGGGTGATGTTCATGCACTGGATCGCCCCACCGGCGGTGCCCTTGGTGAGGTTGTCGAGCGCGACCACGACGACGAGCCGGCCGGCGGCCTGGTCGACCGTCACCTGCACGTGCACCGCGTTGGAGCCGAGGACCGCCTGGGTCTGGGGCCACTGCCCCTGCGGCAGGAGGTGGAGGAAGGTCTCGTCGGCGTACGCGACCTCGTAGACGGCGCGCACCTGGTCCTCGCTCGTCGCCGGGTCGGCGAGCGGCGCGGTGCAGGTGGCGAGGATGCCGCGCGACATCGGCACGAGCACCGGCGTGAACGACAGCGTCGGCCCGTCGGCCCCCAGTGCGGTGAGGTTCTGAAGGATCTCCGGCGTGTGGCGGTGGACGCCACCGACGCCGTACGCGGACGCGGAGCCCATGAGCTCGGCGCCCAGCAGGTGGGGCTTGAGCGCCTTGCCCGCGCCCGAGGGCCCGGAGGCGGCGACGACGACGACGTCGCGGCCGTCGATGATCCCCTCGGCGACCGCCGGCATCAGGCCGAGCGTCACCGAGGTCGGGTAGCAGCCGGGGACCGCGATGCGGGTGGCGAGCGCGAGCTCGTCGCGCTTGCCCGGCAGCTCGGGCAGGCCGTAGGGCCAGGTGCCGGCGTGATCGGTTCCGTAGAACTTCTGCCACTGCCCCGCGTCGGCCAGCCGGAAGTCGGCACCGCAGTCGATGACGACCGTCTGCTCGGGCAGCTGGGCGGCGATCTCGGCCGACTGGCCGTGCGGCAGCGCGAGGAACACGACGTCGTGGCCGGCGAGGTTGTCAAGCGTCGTCGGGAGGACCTCTCGCTCGGCGAGCGGCCACAGGTGGGAGTGGTGCTCCCCCAGGCGCGAGCCGGCGCTGGTGCCGGCGGTGAGGTTCCCGATCTGGACGGCGGGGTGCTCCAGCAGCAGGCGCAGCAGCTCGCCGCCCGCGTATCCGGTGCAGCCCGCGACTGCCACGCTCAAAGTCATGCGCATAACTATGCCATACACGGAATAGTTACGCCATCGAGGCCGGGACCCCACCCCCGGGGATGACTCAACGCAGGTGACGCTGCACCCGACGCTCAAGAGCGCTGCGGACCGGCGGCCACTCATGCGGCAGGATCGAGAACTGGACCGTGTCACGCAGGTTGCCCTCACGGTCGCGCGTGTCGTTGCGCAGGACGCCGTCCTGGCGCGCACCCAGCCGGGCGATCGCCTCGCGCGACTGGCGGTTCATGAAGTTGGTTCGAAAAACGACGCTCTCACAGCCGAGCACCTCGAACGCGTGCCCGATGAGCAGGAGCTTCGAGTCGGGGTTGGTGCCCGAGCCGTGGGTCGAGGCCCGGTTCCACGTGTATCCGATCTCCACCTTGGGCACCGACGGGTCGACGTTGCAGTACGTCGTCATCCCCAGCACCTGGTCGTCCGACAGCCGCACGGCGACGAACGGCATCATCGTCCCCGCGGCCTTCAGTGCGAGCTTGGCCTGGATGTCGGCGGCCATCGCCCCGGGCTCGGGCACCGATGTGTAGAACAGGTCCCACAGCTCGCCGTCCGCGGCGGCCTCCTCGAGCGCCTTGCAGTGGTCGGTACGCAGCGGCTCGAGGCGGACGAGTCGGCCGGTCAGGGTCAGGTCGGGATCGATCACGTGCCCATCCCACCACCACCGGGCCGGTCATGAAAGTGTCTTCCCATGAGCGAGACGATTGCCATCTTCGGCGGACGCAGCGAGATCGGCCTGGAGATCGCCCGGCGGCTCTCGCCCGGCGCGACCGTGGTGCTGGCCGCCCGCCCCGGTCCGATGGACGAGGCCGTGGCCGCCTGCGAGCAGGCGGGGGCGGCTCGTGTCGAGGTCGTGGAGTTCGACGCCGACGACACCGACGCCCACGACACGCTCATCGCCGACATCGATTCGCGCGTCGGGCCTATCGACACCGCGATCCTCGCCTTCGGGATCCTCGGTGACCAGGCCGAGGCGGAGCGGGACCACCGCGCGGCGGTGAAGATCCTGCACACCGACTTCATCGCGCAGGCCTCGCTGCTGACGGTCCTCGCCAACACCATGCGTACGCGTGCCCGCGGCACGATCGTCGCGTTCTCGTCGGTGGCGGGGGCCCGCGTACGCCGTGCCAACTACGTGTACGGCTCGGCGAAGGCCGGCCTCGACGGTTTCGCGTCGGGTCTCGCGGACGCGCTGCACGGCTCCGGCGTACGCCTGGTCATCGCCCGGCCCGGCTTCGTGATCGGCCGCATGACCGAGGGCATGGAACCCGCACCGTTCTCGTCCACGCCCGCGCAGGTCGCCGACGCGACGGTGGCGTTCCTGAAGAAGGGCTCGGGCGTGGACCTGTGGATCCCGTGGCAGCTGAAGGCCATGTTCGCCCCGGCACCGTTCATCCCGCGCGCCGTCTGGCGCCGCATGCCGCGCTGACCGCCTACGCTTGATCCATGCCCAGCACCGACCAGCAGCAGCTCGACCGCGACCGCGCCTTCGTGGCGTCGGCGAAGCCCCGCATGATCATCAAGGGGGTCGTCGCGGCCACGGCACTGGTGATGGTCGGCTATGCCGGGTACGAGGCCTCGAAGATCCCCGACGCGGGGATGGATCTGTACGCGGTGATGGTCATCATGGTCCTGCTGTGCGTCTACCAGGTCTTCACGATCGTCCAGCTGGGCAAGCAGACGACCGAGGCCCGCGGACGCCTCGCCGACGCCGAGCGCCGCTGACCCCGCGTACGGTCCTGTCGGACCCGTCGGCGACGATGGGAGCATGGACCACAAGGAGACGCTCCACCACTACCTGAAGACGGCCCGCGGGGTCGTCATGTCGAAGGTCGAGGGGCTGCCCGAGCGCGAGCTGCGCATGCCCCGCACGCCGACGGGGACGAACCTGCTGGGCGTCGTGAAGCACCTGGCGCTCGTGGAGGTCGGGTATCTCGGCAACTGCATGGGCCGCCCCTCCTCGATCGACGTGTGGGCCGTCATGGGACCCGACGCCGAGGACAACGCCGACATGTATGCGCGCGCCGACGAGTCTGCGGAGTCGGTCCTGGCGATGTATCGCACCGTGTGGGCCCACGACGACGAGACCATCGCGACGATGGACCTCGACGCCGAGGCACAGGTGCCGTGGTGGGGCGAGCCGGCGCAGACGCTGCAGCGGCTGCTCGTCCACGTCATCGCCGAGACGAACCGTCATGCCGGCCAGCTCGACATCCTGCGTGAGTCGATCGACGGCGCGGTGGGCTACGACGGCCCGGGCGACAACCTGCCGCCGAACGACGAGCAGTGGTGGGCCGACTACCGTGCCAGGCTCATCGACATCGCCGGGCGGTTCTGACTACCGCCAGCGCCCGGACCAGTTCGTCCGGTTGGGATCGGCCGCCGGCATCTGCTGGGTGGGTGCCTCGGCGGTCGGCTGGTACAGCGTGCGCTCGTCGTCGGGCCGGTACGCGGTCGAGCCCGTGGCCGGGTAGGCGCGCGTGCGCTCGTCGGACGGCGTGCCGGTACGCAGCTGGTAGTGGCGCTGGGGCGCCTCAGGGAAGGCGGCCTCCGGACCGTCGCTCGACGGCAGGCGCATCTCGCCGCGGCGCAGGGCGTCCCAGAAGAACCACGCGGCCGCACCCAGGCCCGCCAGCGCGATCACGAGGCCGACGACCGTCGACAAGGTGTTCTTCGCGCCGAGGCCCTGCTGGACGATGACGGCCATGTTGCCGCTGCAGCCGACGGCGAGCACGATGCGAGCAGCCGCGCCGATCCCGTCGCGACGCAGCGTCAGCCAGCCGATGACGCCCACGAGCACACCCAGGACGAGCGTCGCGCTCCCCCGCGCCATGAGCTCGTCCGCCGCCCGTTGCAGAAGAGGACCCTCTGCCCGGTTCGCGATGCGCGCAAGGAGGTCGACCAGCGTGGAGCTGACGACCGCCGACAGCATCCCGGCACATGCCAGGACCATCGCGCGGACGACGTCACGTCCGCCGCGGCCGAGCCAGCCCCCGAACAGCACCCAGGCCCAGACCGAGCCCAGCACGATGCCGCCGATCTCGCCGACCGGGGCCAGCGCGGTGTCGCGGAAGAGCTGCAGCGCGCCCAGCGCCGTCACCGCGGAGGTGATGACGCCGAACAAGAAGCCGTGCAGGAGGGGGCGGCGAGGTCTCACACCACGAGGGTAGACACCCCGCGCAACCCCGACCCGCCGCGGGTCAGGAGCGCAGGACCGCGCCGGTCACCTCACCCGCGCGCGCGACGGCCGCGTCACGGGCCTCGGCGGCCTCGGCGTCCTTGAGCGTGCGGTCGGTGGCGCGGAAGCGCAGCGCGTACGCCAGGGACTTCTTGCCCTCGGGGATCTGGTCGCCGGTGTAGAGGTCGAACAGGCGCACCGACTCCAGGAGCGGACCCGCGCCCTCGACGAGCGCGCGTTCCACGTCGGCGGCCGCCACGGACTGGTCGACGACCAGCGCGACGTCCTCCTTCGCGACCGGCCGCGACGACAGCGGCGCGATGACACCAGGACCCGGCAGGGCCGCCAGCAGCGCATCCAGGTCGAGCTCTACGGCACACGCGCCGGTACGCAGACCGAACGCCTCGCAGACCTTCGGGTGGAGCTCGCCGGCGAGACCGACGACCCCGTCCTCGAGGACCACCTCGGCGCAGCGGCCCGGGTGGAACGGCGCGACCTGCGCGGCACGACGCGTCACCGGCACGCCCAGCGCCTCGGCGACGGTGTCGACGACGGCCATGGCGTGCTGCCAGGTCACCGGCTGGGCCGGGGCATCCCAGCGCGCGGGCAGCCAGTCGCCGACCAGCACGGCACCCAGGTGGCGCGGCTGGTCGGGCAGCGCCTCCTCGATCGCCGCACGCTCCTGGTCGGTGGGACGGCGGTCGACCGGCGGCATCGGAGCGGCACCGGAGCCCGGGCGTGCCCGGAAGACCGAGCCCATCTCGAACAGGGCGACGTCGTCGAGACCGCGGGAGGCGTTGCGCGTCGCTGCGGCCAGCAGGCCGGGCAGCACGGTCGTGCGCAGGAACGGCGAGGTCTCTGCGAGCGGGTTCGCGAGGCGTACGAGGTCGCGGCGGGTGTCGTCGGCCGGGACCTGCATCTTGTCGAGCTCGGCCTCTGCCATGAACGGGAAGGTCAGCACCTCGACCAGCCCGGCGGTGGCCAACGCACGCGTCACCGCACGGCGGCCCTGCTGGGCGGGCGTGAGCCCGCGCCCGCCCGGGGCGGGTGGCAGCACGCCGACGATCTTGTCGAGGCCGACCTTCTGGCCGACCTCCTCGACGTAGTCGTATGGGTCGCGCAGGTCGGGGCGCCACGTCGGCGGCGTCACGGTGAGGCGGTCGCCGTCACGCTCGACGTGTACGCCGGCGCCCTCGAGCGCCGCCACGGCCTCGTCGGCGGAGACCGGCATGCCGAGGATCCGCTCGGGCAGGTCGGCGTCGATCGTCGTCGCGGCCGGCTGGGGCACGTCACCGACGACGGTCACCGACTCGTCGAGCGTGCCACCGGCGAGCTCGACGAACAGGTCGGCGGCGCGGCGGGCGGCGGCGTACGCGGCGGCGGGGTCGATGCCACGCTCGAAGCGTCGGGAGGCCTCCGACGGAAGCTTGTGGCCGCGGGCGGTGCGCGAGACCGAGGCGCGCTCGAACACGGCGGCCTCGATGATCACCTCGGTGGTGGTGTCGGACAACTCGGTGGCCGCGCCACCCATCACACCGGCCAGGCCGATGGCGCCGGAGTCGTCGGCGATGACGAGGTCACCGGCGGACAGCGTGCGCTGCTGGCCGTCGAGGGTCGTGAGCCTCTCCCCCGGCTCCGCGTCGCGGACGACGATCGGGCCCTGGACCTTCGCGGCGTCATAGCCGTGCAGCGGCTGGCCGATCTCGATCATCACCAGGTTGGTGATGTCGACCGCCAGTGAGATCGATCGGATGCCCGCCGCGACGACGCGCTGCTTCAGCCAGGCGGGGCTCGGACGGGTCGGGTCGATGCCGGTGACCTTCTGGGCCACGAACCGCGTGCAGCGCGGGTCGTCCAGACGTACGGCGACCGAGCCTTCGGTCGCGTCGCGGTCGGCGGTCACCGGATCGGTGAACGGCACGTCGAACGCGTACGCCAGCTCGCGCCCCAGGCCACGGATCGACAGGCAGTGCGGCATGTCAGGGGTGACCTCGAGGGTGTAGATGATCTCGTCGGCGCCCAGCAGCGGCATGGCCGGCTGACCGATCTCGGGCTCGCCGTCGAGGACGATGATGCCGTCGGCGTCCTCGCCGAGACCGAGCTCGGCCGCCGAGCAGATCATGCCATCGGAGATGTGGCCGTAGGTCTTGCGCGACGCGATCTCGAACCCGCCGGGAAGCACCGCACCCGGCAACGACACGACGACGTGGTCGCCGACGTCGAAGTTGTGGGCACCACAGACGATGCCGCGGCCGGGCTCACCCTCGGGGTTGTGGGCGGGGCCCACGTCGACGGTGCACCAGTTGATGGTCTTGCCGTTCTTCTGCGGCTCGGGGTTGCGGGACAGGACCTTGCCGACGACGACCGGGCCGGTCACCTCGGTGCCGGCCTGGACCTCGTCGACCTCGATGCCAGCGCGGACGAACGCCTCGGTGATCTTCTCGATCGGGGTGTCGGCGGGGATGGGCGCATACTCGCGCAGCCAGGACAGGGGTGCCTTCATCGTGCGATTCCTTCGATGTGGGAGGTCAGCGGGATTCGCCGACGAGCGAGCGGGAGAAACGGACGTCGCCCTCGACCATGTCGCGCAGGTCGGTGGCGCCGTTGCGGAACATCACGCCGCGGTCGATGCCCATGCCGAACGCGAAGCCGGTGTAGACGTCGGGGTCGATGCCGCAGGCGACCAGCACACGCGGGTTCACCACGCCGCAGCCGCCCCACTCGATCCAGCCGTCGGTGTCACCGGCGCCCGCGATCTCGAACTTCACGTCGACCTCGGCCGACGGCTCGGTGAACGGGAAGAAGTGCGGGCGGAAGCGGGTCTCGACGTGGTCGCCGTACAGCGCCTTGGCGAGGTGGTCGAGCGTGCCCTTGAGGTGGGCCATGGTGATGCCCTTGTCGACGACCAGACCCTCGACCTGATGGAACACCGGCAGGTGGGTCGCGTCGAACTCGTCGGCGCGGTAGACCTTGCCCGGGCAGGCGATGTAGACGGGCAGATCGCGCTCCAGCAGGGCGCGAGCCTGGACCGGTGAGGTGTGCGTACGCATCAGCAGGTGGTTGTCGACCGGCTCGACGAACAGCGTGTCCTGCAGGTAGCGCGCCGGGTGGTCCGGCGGGAAGTTGAGGGCGTCGAAGTTCAGCCACTCCGCCTCGAGCTCGGGGCCCTCGGCGATCTCCCAGCCCATCGACACGAAGATGTCGGAGATCAGGTCCATCATGCCGGTGATCGGGTGGATGGCACCGCGCGGTGCGAGGGTCGCAGGCATGGTGACGTCGACGGTCTCGGAGGCCAGGCGTGCCTCGACCTCGGCCTCGGCAAGGACCTCCTCACGGGCCTTGAGCGCCTGGTTGACGCGGCCGCGCGCCTTGCCGACGCGGGCGCCGGCCTCCTTGCGGGCCTGCGGGGGAAGCGCACCGATCTCACGGTTCGCCAGGGCCAACGGCGAGCGTTCGCCGCTGTGGTCGATCCGGACCTGCTTGAGCTCGGAGGTCGTGCCGGCGCCCTCGATGGCCGCCAGCGCCTCGGTGACGAAGCGCTCGATCTCGTCCGCGTTGAGCGGCGTGACCTGGACTGGATCGAAATTCGTGTTCGGCCCGGACATGGGCTCCCCTCGGTGCTGGCGGTGTGGTGTGCGGGGGCCAGTCTAGGGAGTCGCACGAGTTCTTGCTCGCCCGTTCCGCCCTCGGTGGGTACGGCCCGCGACCACCCCGCACCTACGATGGGCGGCGGTCCGCACAGGCGAGCGAGAGGTGTTGTTGCGTGTTTCCCCCGGGCTGGGAGCTGGTGGTCACCGAGAAGGCCGTCCACATCCTCCTGACGATCGTCGTCGCGCTCGTGTTGCGGTGGCTCGTCCACAAGGCGATCCGCAAGACCGTCGACGCGGCGGTATCCAACCGGAACCGGCTCACCGTCGGACTGGGCGAGCGGGCGTCGACCGTCCTCACGAACGCCCAAGCTGCCTCGACCGCCCGCCACAGCCAGCGCACCAAGACGCTCGGTTCGGTGCTGGGCTCGGTCTTCGACCTGGTCCTGGTGGTCGTCGTGGTGCTGATGGTGCTGTCGACGCTCGGCCTTTCGGTCGCGCCGGCCCTCGCCTCGGCGGGCATCGGCGGCCTCGCGCTGGGCTTCGGCGCCCAGTCGCTGGTCAAAGACCTCATCTCGGGCGTCTTTCTGATCTTCGAGGACCAGTACGGGGTCGGCGACTACGTGTCGGTCAACGGCATCCAGGGCACGGTGCTGCGCGTCGGCTTCCGCGTCACCCAGCTCCAGGACGCCTCCGGCGAGATCTGGTACGTCCGCAACGGCGAGATCACCAAGGTCGGCAACCAGACCCAGGGCTGGTCGTCGAGCTACGTGCAGATCCCGGTCGCGATCACCGAGGACCCGTTCCGGGTCGTACGCATCCTCGAGGAGGTCGTCGGCAGCCTCGACGAGGAGCCCCAGTGGCGCGAACAGATGCTGGAGACCCCGCGCGTGCTCGGCCTGTCGAACTTCAACGACCGGCTGATGAACTTCACGGTCATGGCCAAGTGCCCCGGCAACGAGCAGTGGGCCGTCGAGCGGGAGATCCGCGCCCGTGCCATGACGGTGCTGCGCGAGGCCGGCGTACGCTCCCCCGGCCTGCTGGTGGAGAACCGCGACTACGACAGGCTCGAGATCGACGACCACTCGATCGAGCGGGCGACGCGCCGGGACTCGGCGCTGCGCCTGCGGCGCCGGAAGGCCGCCGCCGACTCCCGCACCGAGCACGACGAGCAGCCGAACCCCAACTGATCTCAGGCGGTACGCCGCTGCGCGAACGCCGTGGCGTGCAGGCACACCGCCGCAGCCGTGGCGAGGTTCAGCGACTCCGCCTTCCCGTGCAGCGGCACGGAGACGACCTCGTCGGCGAGCACGGCGTGCTCGGGCGGCAGGCCCCACGCCTCGTTGCCCATGACCCACACGACGGGACGGTTCAGGTCTCCGTCGTCGAGCATGGCGTCGAGGTCTCGCGTGCCCCCGCCGTCGGCGGCGAGCACCAGCATGCCGCGGTCGCGCAGGTCGGCCAGCGTGTTCTCCAGATCGGCGCCCACCACGACCGGCAGGTGGAAGATCGAGCCCACCGACGAGCGGACGACCTTCGGGTTGTGCAGCTCGACAGAGCCCTCGGACAGGATCACCGCGTCGGCGCCGAACGCGTCGGCGCAGCGGATGACGGTGCCGGCGTTGCCGGGGTCGCGGACCTGCGCGCACACGACGACCAACCGGGCGTCGCGCGGGATCGCGTCGAGCTCGACGTCGACATGACGGCAGATCGCGACGACCCCCTGCGGGGTCACGGTGTCGCTCATGGAGTCGAGCTCTGCCGACGAGACACCGAAGGTGCGTACGCCGGCCCGACGGCCGGCGTCCACGAGTTCGGTCACGCGGTCGTTGCCGACGACATACCAGATCTCCGTGACGTCGCCGTACGCCAGCGCCTCGCGCACGGCCTGCGGCCCCTCGGCCAGGAACAGGCCAGTTTCGAGACGCTGCTTGCGCTGCAACAGACGCCGAGCCGACCGGAACTGCCCCTGGGTGGGGCGGTTCACGGTCGGCTCGTTCGCAGAGGTGCGATCAGCCACGGACTCAGGCCGCGGTGGTCTCGCCCTGATTGGCCTTGGCGACCTCGACCAGAGCGGAGAACGCCTTGGCGTCGGTGACGGCCAGGTCGGCGAGGATCTTGCGATCGACCTCGACGCCGGCGTTCTTCAGGCCGTTGATGAAGCGGTTGTACGTCATGCCCTCGGCGCGGGCCGCAGCGTTGATGCGCTGGATCCACAGCTTGCGGAAGTCGCCCTTCTTCGCACGACGGTCACGGTAGGAGTAGACCATCGAGTGGGTGACCTGCTCCTTCGCCTTGCGGTACAGGCGCGAGCGCTGGCCGCGGTAGCCCGAGGCCTGCTCGAGGATTTCGCGGCGCTTCTTCTGCGCATTCACAGAACGCTTGACGCGTGCCATGGGTATCTCCTTGTTTCGGTTGTGCCCAGGTCAGCGGGCACGGAAGTCTGGTGGTGCGGGTTGGGGGAAGCTCAGGCCTTGCCGAGCAGCTTCTTGGCCTTCTTGGCGTCGCCCTTGGGCAGGACGGCGTCGCCGGTGAGGCGGCGCGTACGCGTGCTGGGCTTGTGCTCGTTCAGGTGCATCTTGCCGGCACGGCGATGCATGACCTTGCCCGAACCGGTGATCTTGAACCGCTTCTTCGCACCCGAGTGCGTCTTCATCTTCGGCATGGTGCCGCTCCTTACAGGCGCACAGCGAGCTGTGCTGTCGTGTCTTCCCGTGAGGCGTGGGCAGCCTCCGGGTGACCCGACCAGGTGTGGCCGGGTCGCGGGGTGATCCGTGGGATCAGAGGTCGATGTCGGGGTCCATGTTGTCGGCGGGACCCTTCTTCTTCTTCTTGCGTTCCTGCTGCGCCACCTGGCGGCGGTGCTCGGCCTGCTGGGCCTCCTCGGCCTGCTGCTCGGCGGTGCGAGCGGCGACCTTGGCGTCCTTCTCGGCCTGGACGTCGGCCTTGGCCTCGGTCTTCTTCTTGGTCGGCCCGAGCACCATGAGCATGTTGCGCCCGTCCTGCTTGGGCGCCGACTCGATGAAGCCGAACTCCTCGACGTCGTCGGCCAGGCGCTTGAGCAGGTTGAAGCCCAGCTCGGGGCGGCTCTGCTCACGGCCACGGAACATGATGGTGATCTTCACCTTGTCCCCGGCCTTGAGGAAGCGCACGACGTGACCCTTCTTGGTCTCGTAGTCGTGGCCGTCGATCTTCGGGCGGAGCTTCATCTCCTTGATCACCGCATTGGTCTGGTTACGGCGCGAGGCGCGATCCTTCTGATCGGTCTCGTACTTGAACTTGCCGTAGTCCATGAGCTTCGCGACCGGGGGTCGGGCCATCGGGGCGACCTCGACCAGGTCGAGATCGGCCTCACGGGCGAGGCGCATGGCGTCCTCGATCCGGACGATGCCGACCTGCTCGCCGGCGGGGCCGACGAGCCGGACTTCCGGAACGCGGATGCGCTCGTTGGTACGCGGTTCGGTGCTGATGTGTCCTCCTGGGTTTCGCTGGTCCGAGCCGACCGCGGGCTCCACCGGGAGCCCCCTGGAATGCAGAAAGGCCCCCGCGCAGCGGAGGCCTGAAAACCACGACGACACAACATCCACGCGATGAAGCACGTGCGGTGTCGTCATGACCGACCCGACGACTTGTGTCGTGCGGGTGGAGGATCAGGTCCCCACTTGTGGATCCGCGCAGGGCGAATCGGTCTCAACCATCCTAGACGACCGATGCCGGGTGTGGAAAATCGGGCCCGATCAGGCCTGCTGGCCCGTCACCACCCAGCCGTAGCCGCCGTCGTCGAGCCGGGTGAGGCGACGGCCGAGCGCGAGCTGTTCGAGGACGACGCCCTCGATCTCGAGCGGCTCGGGTCCCTGCAGGTCGACCAGCACCGTTCCGCAGCCCGACGAGGCGGCGGCCTCCGCGACGACGTCGAGCGTCGCCGGCACGGGGCGTGCCTTCGGATCCCACGCCGACAGCGCGTCGGTGCCGGTGAACGCCAGCATCGCCCGCCGTCCGTCGGCAGCCTGCAACATGACGGCGGACATCGCGGCCTGACGCTCCGGGTCGTGCTGCATCGTCTCGTCACCGGAGGCGACCAGCGGCACCAGCAGGCGGGACAGGCACAGCTCGACCACGGCATCCAAGTAGGCCTCCTGCGACTCGACGCTTCGCACCCGCGCCAGAGCCTCGCGTACGCCGGGCGCGGCCGAGCCGTCGTCGTCGGCGAACGCCTCGGAGTAGCCGCCGAGGCTACGCCCCTGGCCGAGACCGAGGTGGGGGTGCGGGTGGTCGTGGTCGTGCGCCATGACGGCCACCCTAGCGACAAACCCGGGGGCTCCCCGATGTGATCCGGCGTACGCCTGTGACACGCTGGAGGCATGCTCCTGCCCATCTGCATCGCCATCAGCACCCTGTCCGTCATCCTCGCCGTCGTCCTGTGGCTGCGGGACCGGCGAGGCGGTGCGGTGCAGGCGATCGGCTTCGCCCTCCTGCCGATCGGCCTGCTCGTCAGCGGGCTCGCCCCGCTCGTCGCGGACGGCGTGAAGGCGCTGCTCGCCTGGGCGCGCAGCGCGACCGTCGACACGATGGTGGGCACGGGGCTGGGCCTCATCGCGCTGAGCGTGGTGCTGTGGTTCGTCGGCGGCTGGATCGGCCGTCGTGGCGCGGCGCGGCGCGCGGTGCAGGGGACGCAGGGCAAGCCGGCGGTCGGCTCCAAGGCGTCGGCACCCACGGCGAGCGCGCGCAAGACCCCCGCACCCAAGGCGGCCGGTGGCAGGAAGAACCAGGCCGCCGACCCGGAGATGGACGAGATCGAGGCCATCCTCCGCAACCGCGGCATCGAGTGACATGAGGCGCCGGCCGCTCCTGTGGTTCTTCCTCCTGGCGTACGCCGGCTCGTGGGTGCTCTGGAGCCCCTGGTGGCTGGCACGCAACGGGATCGGCCTCCTGCCCTGGGAGCTTCCGCGCCCCGCGGTGCTCCTGGTGAACCAGCTGGGTCTGTTCGGCGGTCCGTTCATGGCGGCGCTCGTCGTCTCTCGTGTGCTGGAGGGCCGCGGCGCGCGCGGCGCCTGCTCCGCCGGTGCCTACCGGGCCGGGCCGGGCTCGGGGCGTACGCCGTCGCCACGATCGTCCTGGCGCTCGTACTGACGCTGCCCTACCTGGCGACGCGGGCCGCCCCCGTGCCCGGCAACGGCGGGCCCGCCGCCGTCGCCGTCACAGCCGTGGTGACGTTCTTCGTCTTCTTCGCCGGGGGCCCGCTGCAGGAGGAACCCGGCTGGCGCGGCTTCGCCCAGCCCCGGATGCAGGAGCACCTGCACCCCCTGGCGACGGCCGCGCTCATCGGCGCCCTGTGGACCGGCTGGCACGCGCCCCTGTTCTTCACCCGCGAGTGGGACACGCCCCGCAACGGTCCGACCGATCTCCTCGCCTACCTGGTGTTCGTCGTGGGGCTGGGCGTGGTCCTCGCATGGCTGACCAACGTCTCGCGCGCGGTGTGGCTGGCGATCCTCGGCCACGACGTGGCCAACTGGGCGCTGACCATCGGCCCGCCGCTCCTCGGCAGGACAGCCGACAGCATCTGGCCCGCCGCGCTGGGCGTCGGCGCGCTGGCCCTGATCGTCGTCGCCGCGACGCGCGGTCGCCTCGGTCTCGCCGACGCCCCCACGGCTCAGTCGGCTGTGTGCTCGGCGTGAAGCCGACGAAGCTCCTGCACGGCCTGCACCGCACGCTTGCCGTCGACCGACTGGATGCCGAGCATCATCGTCTTCGGCGCATCGAGCGGGTTCCCGCCGAGCCCGACCCGGCCGACGGCAAACGCCCACGGGTCACCTTGGCGGAAGCGGATCTCGGCGACGTCGTCCCAGGCGAGGCGGCGCACGGCCCACACGTTGCGGATGCGCAGACCTGCGGCATCGGCCGTGACGGTGCACGTGGCGACCGACATCATGATGAAGATCATCACGAGCTCGAAGAAGATCAGTGTGGCGATCTGCAGCCCCGTGAACTGGTCGCGGATCGAGCGCTCCAGGCCGAACCAGCCCCAGACGCTGAGGGCGATCAGCAGGAGCGAGAAGCCGGCCGACCACATGAGGGTCCTGCGCGGGTACCAGGTGCGGGTCTCCCCCGCCGTGGCGCTCACAGCCGGCAGGCGGCGATGTCGGTGACCAGGATCGCGCGCGCCCCCAGCTCCCACAGGTCGTCCATCACCTTCTGGGCGACGGACTTCTTGACCATGGCGCGGACGGCGACCCAACCGGCCTTCGCCAGCGGCGAGACCGTCGGCGACTCGAGTCCGGGGGTGACCGCGGTGGCCTGCTCGACCAGCTCCGAGGGGCAGTCGTAGTCCATCATCACGTAGTTGCGGGCGACCATGACGCCGGAGAGGCGGCGTACGAGCAGGTCGAGGCCGTGGGGGGCGTCCACACCCCTGCGGCCGATGAGGATGGCCTCCGAGTGCAGGATCGGGTCGCCGAACAGCTCAAGGCCCGCCTGGCGCAGCGTACGCCCGGTCTCGACCACGTCGGCGATCACGTCGGCCACACCGAGGCGGATGGCCGACTCGACGGCACCGTCGAGCTTGATGAGGCGTGCCTGGATGCCCTGTTCAGCCAGATGGGTCTCGACCAGGCCCGGGTAGGACGTGGCGATGCGGCGTCCGGCCAGCCCGGGCACCGTGTGGCCCTCACCGGCGAGGGCGGCGAACCGGAAGCGCGTCGCGCCGAAGCCGAGCTGCAGGAGCTCGGCCGCCTCCGCGTGGGAGTCGAGCAGCATGTCCCGGCCCGTGATGCCCAGGTCGAGCGTGCCCTCCCCCACGTACACCGCGATGTCGCGCGGGCGCAGGTAGTAGAACTCGACGCCGTTGGCCTCGTCGGTCAGCACGAGGTCCTTGGAATCCGAGCGCTGGCGGTAGCCGGCCTCGCGCAGCATCTGTGCGGCGGACTCCGACAGGGAGCCCTTGTTGGGCACGGCGATCTTCAGCAGGCGGTCGGTCACGGGTTTCCTCTCGAATGACCAGGCGTAGGGGTGGACCAGGCGTACAGCAAGACGGGCGGAGGGTCAGAGGTGACGGTAGATGTCCTGGGGCTCCAGCCCGAGCGCGACCATCATCACCTGCACGTGGTAGATGAGCTGCGACATCTCCTCCGCAGCGTTCTCCTTGCCCTCGTACTCCGCCGCCATCCAGACCTCCGCGGCCTCCTCCACGATCTTCTTGCCGATGTGGTGGACGCCGGCGTCGAGGCGCTTCACGGTCGACGAGCCCTCGGGGCGCGTGCGGGCGATCTCGGTGAGCTCGGCGTACAGGCCGTCAAACGTCTTCACGGCACCCACCCTAGTGGCGAACTCAGGCGGTCACGACATCGAGCGCGATCGCGGACTCGGCCGGCACCGGCACCTTCGTGAGCTCCTTCTCCGCCAAGAACGCGCTCATCTTCTTCCACTGCTCGGCGTCGACGCTGCCGTCCACCGTGCCACCGGGCGCCCACAGCGGGATCGTGGCGTCGAGAGTGGCGCGTGCGGCGGTGCGCTGCTGCTCCTGGGCGAGTGTCGGCACGTGCTTCTTCGCGTCCTCGATCGCCTTCGCCGGGTCTGCGACCACTGCCTTCATGCCCCCGACCATGGCGTCGGCGACCTTCTTGGCGAGGTCCTTCTTCGTATCGAGGGTCTTGCGCTGGGTCACCAGCACGATCGACACCAGCGGCACCTCGTCGGCGAGCGGGACCTGGCGTACGCCGACCCCGGCCAGCTGGAACTGGACCGCGTCGTTGTTGGAGAAGCCGACCACGGCGTCGACCTTGCCGGTCGTCAGCGCGGCCTGCTGGGTGTACCCGATCTCCTGCACCTTCACCTTCGACTCGTCCAGACCGGCGCCGGCGAGCGCGACCTGCAGGCCGAAGAACGTCTCGCCGTAGCGGCCGGGGATGCCGACCGTGCGGCCGGCGAGGTCGGCGGCGGTACGGATCGGCGAGTCGTCCTTGACGATGACGGTGACCGGGTAGGCGCGATAGTAGGTCGCCAGCGCGACGAGGTCCATGCCCTGCTCGCGGGCCTGCAACATCTCGTCGCCGCCTGCGATCACGAATTCCTCCTGACCGGCTGACAGCGCGGTGAACAGGCCCTCGTTGGCGCCGTGGTGGTGCAGCGTCGCATCGACGCCGGCCTTTGAGAACAGCCCCTGCGCCTCGGCGGTGTAGAACGGCGCGAACTGGATGTTGGGGATGTAGCTCAGGCCGATCGTGGTCCTCCCGCCCGCGGCGCCCGTGGGGGTCGGCGTCTGACCGGCCTGGCAGGCGGCGAGGCCGCCGATCCCTGCGGCCGCGGCGAGTGCGAGGAAGGTGCGTCGGCTGGTCATTTCGGGCCTTTCGGTCGTGGTCCTGCTGGTGGTTCGGATTGCTGGTGGTTCGGGTTGACGGTGGTTCGGGTCGGGTCAGGGGCGCTTGAGCAGCGCCTGGATCGTGCGGGAGCGGCGCTCGACGAGCAGGAGCAGCCAGTAGACGGTGGAGGCGACGGCGCACAGCACGGCGATGGTCGCGAACATGCCTGCGGTGTCGACGGAGTCGCGCTGGAGGGTGAGGATCGAGCCCATGCCCGCACCGCCCATGACCATCTCGCCGACGACGGCGCCGGTGATCGACAGGGTGAACCCGTTGCGCATGCCGGCGAGGACCGCGGGCAGGGCCATCGGCGCCTCGATGTGGCGCAGCAGCGCGAGCGACCCGGCGCCGTCGATCCGGGCCGCCTCGACGACGTCGGCGTCGACGTGGCGCAGGCCGACGACGGCTGAGACGAGGATCGGGAAGAAGACCATCAGGGCGCACAACGCGACGATGGCGGCCAGGCCGTAGCCCACCCACAGCACCAGCAGTGGCGCGAGAGCGATGGCGGGGATGGCCTGGGTGGCGCCGAGGAACGGCTGGACGGCTGAGGCGACCCAGCGGGAGCGGTGGATCACCGCGGCGAGCGGCAGGGCGACGGCGACGCCGACGAGCGAGCCGACGACGGCCTCCGTGACGGTCGCGGTCAGGTAGGGCCACACCTCTCCGCCGAGCAGCAGGTCTCCAAGGCGCGCGACGACGGCGGCGGGCGACGGGAGCATGTACGCCGGGGCGCCCCGCGACAGCAGCCACCACGCGACGACGGCCAGCACTCCGAACAGCATCGGGGCGAGGACGTCGCGGCGGGCGACGTGGGCGCGGTTGGCCGTGTCGTCGCGGTGGGACTGGCTCATGCTCTCCTCCGGCCCGTACGGGTCCCGGGGATCGCGAGGGAGCCGCGCACGCGCAGGCATACGCAGACCTCGGCGCACGCGGACAGCGCATACGCCTGTGTTCCTCCCATCCGGACTTTCACCGTCGGTCGGGGAATTTCACCCCATCAACCGCACGCTGGCTGCGTACGGGTCGCGGACTTTCACCGCCGGTTCGGACTTGCACCGACCCCGGAACACGCACGAGCCCGTCGTTTGGGTGGACTCGTGCCGACGAGCATACCGAACCTCACCCGGCAGCGCCCGCAGGTCCACCACACGGGCGGGGCGATGCCCGGGTCGGCGCCGCCGGACTCAGCCCTGCTCCTGGGCATTCTCCTGATTCGCGTGCTGCTCCCGTTCGGCCTTGGGCATCTCATGGCCCTCGTCGTCGTACTTCTGGGGCTCGACGGCCTGGGCGGTGTTTCGTGCCTCCGACGAGGTCATGTCGGCTGCCACGAGGGCGTTGGCCCAACGGGCGGTCGGGTCGGAGTCGATGAGGATCGCCTTGGCGAGCAGCGTGCAGGGCAGCGCCAGCAGTGCACCGAGCGGACCCAGCACCCAGGCCCACAGGATCAACGACAGGAAGGCGAGCGTGGGGGTCACCCCCACCGCGTCCCCGGTGAACTTCGGCTGGATGACCGACTGCACGACGAAGTTCACCAGGCTGTAGCCGACGATAACCGCCAGCGCCGCCCACGGGCCCTTGTCGAGCAGCGCCATGAGCGTCGGCGGGATCAGGCCCAGCACGAAACCCACGTTGGGGATGTAGTTCGTCAGGAACGACAGGACGCCCCAGGCGAGGGCGAGCGGCACGCCGAGGATCAGCAGCTCGACGACGTTGATGATGGCGACGATGAGGCCGAAGATCGTGGTCACGACCCAGTAGCGGCGTACGCCCTCGGAGAACGAGCGCAGCGCCTCGGCCAGACGGGGGTGGTATTGGGCGGCCTTGTCGAGGCGGGCACCGAAACTGACCGAGTCCATCATCAGGAACAGCAGCACCGTCACGACGACCGCGAGCAGCGACGCGAGACCCGACACGTTCGACAGCACTCCGGACAGCACCGACACGATCGACTGCGGGTCGATGCCCTTGGCCTGCTGGGTGATCTGGTCCTGCGAGATGCCGAAGCGCGACAGGATGTCGAGGGCCTGCTGCCACAGGCCGAGGAACTTCTGGCGGTAGAGCGGCAGCTCGGTGATCAGCATGGTGATCGCCATGCCGATGGCGCCGATGAAGAAGATGAGGAACAGCAGCACCACGAACCCGGCGACGACGGCGGCGAGCCAGCGTGGGAACCGCCACCTCACCAGCAGCGCCTGGAGCGGCGAGACGGCCAGCACCAGGTTGATGGCCAGGAAGACCGGGCCGATGAGGTCCTTGAGACCCTGCATGCCCTGCAGCACGAACCACGAGGCGGCCAGGCCCAGCACGATCAGCAGGACGCGTGGCAGGCCCCAGCGGTTCGTGGTGCCCTCCTGCTGGGGAGTGCGCTCGTCGTAGGCGTCGCGCTGCTCCTCGCTGTGGGACAGGCTCACGGCGGCGTCGTCACGGCTCAGTGCGTGGCTCAAGGAAGTCTCCTCAGTCGATGGGTGCACCAGCGTACGGGATCGCAGCGGGGACGATCAGAGCTCGACGCCCAGCAGCGCGTCGCAGAGTGCGCGGACGACAGCCGGGGCGTCCGCGTCGTCGCCGTCGATGCTGAGGGACGACGAGGCCCAGGCGTCCACCGCAGCCAGCGCCCTCGGGGCGTCCAGGTCGTCGGCCAGCGCGGAGCGGACGTCGGCCAGAACCTCGGTGGCGGGCAGCGAGAAGGGCAGCGACACCGCGTCCCGCCAGGTCTGCAGCCGGGAGCGCGCCTCGGTGAGCAGCTCGTCGGTCCAGGACCAGTCGCTGCGGTAGTGGTTGGCCAGCAGCGCCAGGCGGATGGCCATGGGGTCCTCCCCCTGCGCGCGGAGCTTCGACACGAGCACCAGATTGCCCTTCGACTTCGACATCTTCTCGCCGTCGAGGCCGACCATGCCGGAGTGGACGTACGCCGACGCGAACGGCGAACCCGTCGCCACCTGCGCCTCGGCGGCGCTCATCTCGTGGTGCGGGAAGGCCAGGTCGGAGCCTCCACCCTGGACGTCGAACGTGTCGCCGAGGAAGCGCTCGGCGATGGCGGCGCACTCGATGTGCCAGCCGGGACGGCCACGACCGAACGGGCTCTCCCACGACGGCTCGCCCTCGCGGGCCGACAGCCAGACGAGGCAGTCGAGCGGGTGTCGCTTGCCCTCGCGGTCGGGGTCTCCCCCACGCTCCGCGAACACCTTCAGGGCCTCGTCCTCGTCGAGGTGGGACACCTCCATGAACGACTTGGCGGCGTGCACGTCGAAGTACCAGTCGGGGTGCTCGCCCTCGAGCTGGTAGACGACGCCCTCGGGCATGCGCTGCAGCAGATCGACGACCAGCGGGATCGATTCGACCGCGCCGATGTAGTCGGCCGGCGGGAGGACGCGCAGCGCCGTCATGTCGGTGCGGAACAGCTCGGTCTCGCGCTCGGCGAGCTCGGCCCAGTCGACGCCCGTGGCGTTCGCGCGCTCGAGCAGGGGTTCGTCCACGTCGGTGACGTTCTGGACGTAGTTGACGTTGAGGCCGCGGTCGCGCCACGCGCGGTTGAGCAGGTCGAACGTCACGTAGGTGTTCGCGTGGCCCATGTGGGTCGCGTCGTAGGGGGTGATGCCGCAGACGTACAGGCGGGCGGTGCCGCGCTGCGGTCCCACGGCCCTCAGTCCCTGACTCGCCGTGTCGTACACCCTCAGCTCGACCGGGTCCTCCGCGTGGGGAAGCTCGGGGACCGGGGCCGCTTTCCATGCCTGCATGCGGGCGAGCCTACCGATTCTGCGGGAACCCGGCGTACGCGTGGCCTCGCCGGACCTCGTATGGACCTCGATCGACGGACCCTGCTCGCACTCGCGGCGGTGCCGCTGTGGTCGGCGCGGGCTGTACCCCTGACCATCCGGCGCCCTCAGGAGAGGCGGGTCGGGCGTCAGGTCGAGGAGCTCTCGCGCGGGTACGGGGACGACGGGATCACGCTGGCAGTGGTGGCCACGACCCGTGGCGATCAGCTCGCCGCCCGCGTAGGCCTGTGCGTGACGCCCGACGGCCCCGGCACCGAGCTCTGGGGGCGCTGAGTCAGAAGGGAGGCCAGGGAACCGCCGGCCACCCGTCGTGCGGCTCGGGGAAGGTCCCCGTCTTCAGCATGTCCGCGATGCGTGCGTGGACCGCCGCGATCTCCTCGGCGGTGATCAGCCCCTCGAGCACGTCGTCGGCCGCGTCGTCGGCGGCGTGCAGCAGTTCCATCTCCCCGGCGTCGAGCGCCTCCCCGGCCCAGCCCCACAGGAGCGTACGCAGCTTCGGGTCGACGCTGAGGCTGACACCGTGGTCGCAGCCCCACAGGTGGCCGTCGGCGTCGACCAGCACGTGGCCGCCCTTGCGGTCGGAGTTGTTGATGACTGCGTCGAACAGCGCCATGCGCCGCAGGCGCGGGTCGTCGGCGTGGACGACCGCGACCTCGTTCTCGTCGGCGTCCAGGCCCTCCATGACGGCGAACCACCCGTCGGGGACCTGATCGACGCCCACCAGGTCGACGAGTCGTTCGACGGCCTCGTCGTCGGAGTCGATCCAGCGCTGCAGGGAGCCGCGCCCCCACGGACCCTCCACCAGCAGCGTCTCGGGCACCACCCCGAACCCGGCGGCGTCCGACAACCGGTAGGCCGCCACCTCCCGCTGGGCGAGGTTGCCGTCCGGGTAGTCCCACAGGGGTCGCTCACCGGCGACGGGCTTGTGGACCCAGTGCTGCTCGCCGACGGCGCACAGGAACGTGGCGTTGGACGCGGTCACCAACCGGCCGACGACCTTGAAGGCCACGGGCTCGTCGGCGTCAGAAGAGGGGACGTCGGTAGCCATTGGCGCGCGGGCAGATGTGACCGCCGGGATCGATGGGCTGGAGGCAGAACGGGCACGACGGTCGGCCTGCGGCCACGACCGCCTTGGAACGGGCGACGAAGTCGCGGGCGGCGGCGGGGCGGACGCGGACGGTCAGCACCTCGCCGGCGCGCTCGGCCTCGCTGCGCGCGATGTCCTCGGCGCTGTCGTCGTCACCGACGTCGGGGTCGTCGTCGGTGACCGAGAACATCTCGATCACGACACGTTCGTCGGACGGGTCCCAGGCGATCGTCATCGTGCCGACCCGGAACTCCTCCTCGATCGGGGCGTCCAGCGGGTCGTTGTCGTGGGCGACGTCACGCGGCGGCGGCACGACGACCATGCCGTTGGTGAGCCGGCCGATCTCCCCGAGGATCCGGTCGAGATGGTCGGCGAGCACCTCGACCTGCTGCTTCTCGCAGGCCACGCTCACCAGGCGGTTGCCCTCGCGGGCCTGCAGGAAGAAGGTGCGTTCGCCCGGCTGGCCGACCGTTCCGGCGACGAAACGGTCGGGGGCATTGAAGGTGTGCTCGACGGCGGCCATGGATCAAGCCTAGGCGTCGCGCGCCGGGTCGTCGTCCGAAGGGGCGATCGCCTGGGCCCCCGCACCGCCGCCAAGCACCGCGTCGGACGGCGGCGTGCCGTCGGTGTCGGGCTTTGTCACGACGCCCTCCAGGCCGGTCGACGTCGAGTTCATGGTCACCACGTAGGGCCGCTGCTCGGTGTAGCGGATGACCTGGATGGACGCCGGGTCGACGATGATCCGCTGGAACCCGTCGAGGTGCAGGCCCAGCGCGTCGGCCAGGATCGCTTTGATGACGTCGCCGTGGGAGACCGCGACCCAGGCCGCGTGCTCGCCGTGCTCGGCAGCAATGCGGCGGTCCCACTCGCGCATCGCCGCGACGGCGCGCGCCGACATCTCGGTCATGGCCTCGCCGCCGGGGAACCGGACCGCCGACGGCTGGGCCTGAATGACCTTCCACAGCGGTTCGCCCGCCAGCTCGCCCAACTTCTTGTTCGTCCAGTCCCCGTAGTCGCACTCGGTCAGGCCGGACTCAGTGAAGCGCGGCACGTCGCGGCCCGCCAGGAGCAGGTCGGCGGTCTGCTGGCAGCGCAGCACGGGCGAGGCGACAGCGGCCACCAGCGGTACGCTGGCCAGCCGGGCCCCCGCGTCGAGGGCCTGGTCGCGGCCGGTGGCGTCCAGGTCGACACCCTCGGCACGACCGGCGAGGACGCCGGCGGTGTTGGCGGTCGACCGGCCGTGACGGACGAGGAAGACGGTGGTCATGCCCCGAGCCTAGACAGGTCGACGTAGCGGCCGCGTACGTGGGCCATGGGCGTACCGTCGGCGATCTCCGCGTGCTCGACGCGGGCGGTGACCAGCAGCGCCCAGCCGGCGTACGTCGGTTCCGCGCTCACGCGTACGCCCAGCCAGCCGGCGGCACCGACGAGTCTCGGCCCCCAGGCTGTCGGCTCCCACTCCCCCACCCGGAACGGGCCACCGGGGGCAGGTGCGACCCGGGCGAACGCGTCGGCGACGTCACGGTGGTCGTGGGTGAGCAGGGAGATGCACAGCGTCGTGCCGCCCGCGACCTCGGCGGCCAGCTCGGAGTCCTCGTCGAGCAGGCCGACGACCACCGGTCCACGGCCGTCCGAGCCGTCGTCGCCCTCGGCGACCAGCAGCGACGACACGGTCCAGCCCTCGCGGTTCGCCCCGTCGCCGGTGGCCCACACCGTGACCGGCGCGGGCATCCGGCCCCGCAGACGGCGCAGGGGGTCGCGGTCGTGCTCGGGCGTGGCGAACGGGTGGTCGCTGTGGATCGTCACGCGACGAGCGTACGACCACGGGATGAAATCCCCCTGAGGTGCGGGTGTCTGGTTTCCGGACGGGCGCGTACGCCACCTAGGGTGAACCGCGTCCTACGAAAGGTTGCCCATGAACTGGCTGCACGCGATCCTCCTCGGCATCGTCGAGGGGCTCACCGAGTTCCTGCCCGTCTCCTCCACCGGCCACCTGACCGTGGTGGAGAAGCTGCTCGGCTACCGGATCGACGACCCCGGCATCACCGCGTTCACCGCGGTCATCCAGATGGGCGCGATCATCGCGGCGGTCATCTACTTCTGGTCCGACATCGTCCGACTGGCGACCGCCTTCTTCGCCGGCGTCGCCGACAAGGCGAAGCGCGAGGAGCCCCACTACAGGCTTGGCCTCGGCGTCATCGTCGCCACCATCCCCATCGTGCTCATCGCGCTCGCGCTGAGCGACCTGATCGAGGGCGCCTTCCGCTCCATGTGGGCCGTGGCCGGCGCGCTGATCGTCTGGTCGTTCGTCATGTGGCTCGCCGACCGGGTCGGCAAGCAGGAGCGCGGCGAGGCCACTGTCGGCGTCAAGGACTCAGTGTTGATCGGTCTGGCCCAGTGCATCGCGCTCGTGCCGGGCGTCTCGCGCTCCGGCGCCACGATCTCCGCCGGCCTGCTGCTGGGCCTCGACCGCGTCACCGCCACGCGCATGTCCTTCTTCCTCGGCATCCCCGCGCTTCTCGCCGGCGGGACCTACCAGGCCGTCAAGGCGGCCGGTGACATCTCCGCGACCGTCGGCTGGGGCCCCACCGCCGTCGCCACGGTCGTGTCGTTCGTCGTCGGGTACGCGTCCATCGCGTGGCTGCTGAAGTTCGTCGCCTCGAACAACTTCACCGGTTTCGTGGTCTACCGCGTGCTCCTCGGCCTGGGCATCTTCGGCCTGCTCGCCGGCGGGATCATCACCGCCCACTGAGGCGATTCCCGCCGCTGTCCTGTTCTCCGAGCGAGCGCCAGCCAGACGAGGAGCGCCTCCCCGTCTCAGGCGTGGCCGCCCGCGCTCGGAGAACAGTGGAGGCAGACGCACCCGCCCCCGCAGTGAGCTCAGGCGCAGGCAGCCGGGCTCCTGCCACAGAACCAGAAGGGGCGCCGGACACATGTCCGCGCCCCTTCGTTCGTCGTCAGAGGCTCTCGGCCGCCCGCGCCGCAACGGTCAGAGCGGCCAACTTCTCCTCGGTGGTGCGGCCGACCGGCGACAGCGCGCACGTCGTGACGCCCGCGTCGGCGAGCTCGCGCAGGCGGTCGGCCAGACGGCCCTCGTCGCCGAGCAGCGAGGTCTGGTCGATGAAGTCCACGGGTACCTCGGCCATGGCGTCGCGCTGCTGGCGGGCGAGGTAGAGCTCCTGGATGCGGTCGGCCTCCTTCTCGAACCCCATACGGCGCGCGAGCGCGTTGTAGAAGTTCTTGTCCTTGGAGCCCATGCCGCCGACGTAGAGGGCCGCGTACGGACGCACCGGGTCGGCACAGGCCGCGACGTCGCCGCCCACGACCAGCGGGAAAGTCGGGACGACGTCGAAGCCCTCGAGGCTCTTGCCGACCTTCTGACGGCCAGCCTCGATCGAGGCGAGCTGCTCCGAGGCGTATCCGGCGGCGAAGAACACCGCCAGCCAGCCGTCGCACAGCTCACCGGCGAGCTCGAGGTTCTTGGGGCCCACCGCGGCGAGGTACGTCGGGATGTGCTCGCTCGGCGGGCGGACCATCAGCTTCAACGCCTTGCCCGGGCCGCCCGGGATGGGCAGGTCGTGGTGGCGGCCGTGGTGCTCGACCTTCTCCCCGGCCAGCGCCTTGCCGACGATCTCCAGGTAGTCGCGCGTACGCTCCAGAGGGCGGGCGAACCGTACGCCGTGCCAGCCCTCGGAGACCTGCGGGCCGGACACGCCCAGGCCCATGCGGAACCGTCCCGGGGCGAGCATGTCCATGCTGGCGGCGGTCATCGCCGCCATGGCCGGCGTACGCCCAGGGATCTGCATGATCGCCGAGCCGACGCCGATCCTCTCCGTCTGACCGGCGAGCCAGGCGAGGACCGACACGCAGTCCGAGCCGTACGCCTCCGCGGCCCACACCGAGTCGAACCCGAGCGACTCCGCATGGCGCGTCAGCGCGAGCTGGCCCTGGGGATCGTCCGCACCGACCATGTATCCGAGATTGAGCGCAAGCTTCATGGCGGTCATCCTGCCATCGCGGTTACCCGTGCGTAACCCCTTGTCGGCGAACTCGTCCGTCCGTGAGACCGGTCGACGCGCGACGGGCACTAGTCTTCTTCGCCATGGAGATGCGTCAGGTGGGGAACACGGGCCTGCAGGTCGCCCGGCTCGGGCTCGGCACGATGACCTGGGGCCGTGACACCACGCGGTCGGAGGCCAAGCAGCTCCTGCGCTCCTACCGCGACGCGGGAGGCAACCTGCTCGACACCGCGGCGGCATACGGCCACGGCGACTCCGAGCGCGTCATCGGCGAGCTGCTCGCCGCCGACGTGGCCCGCGACGAGGTCGTCATCATGACCAAGGCCGGTTTCGTGCAGCGCGACGGCCACCGCGTCGTCGACACCTCCCGCCACGCGATGCTCAGCGACCTCGACGAGTCGCTGCGGCGCCTGCGTACCGACCACGTGGACGTGTGGCAGGTGCACGCCTGGGGGTCGGCGCCGCTGGAGGAGACGCTGTCGGCGATGGACCTCGCCGTGAGCTCGGGACGCGCCCGCTATGTGGGCCTGTCGAACTTCATCGGCTGGCAGACCGCGCAGGCCGCCACGTGGCAGAGAGCCTTCCCCGGGCGTACGCCGCTCGCGTCCGCCCAGGTCGAGTATTCGCTGCTGGCCCGCCGCGCCGAGGTCGAGATCCTGCCCGCCGTGCGCGCCTTCGGCATGGGCTTCTTCCCGTGGTCTCCGCTGGGTCGCGGCGTGCTGACGGGCAAGTACCGCGAGTCGATCCCTCGCGACTCCCGGGCCGCCACCCACTTCGCATGGTTCGTCGAGCCCTATCTGGAGCAGCGCTCCAAGGCCGTCGTCGAGGCCGTCGTGCGCGCGGCCCAGGGCCTCGACCTGTCGCCGCTGCAGGTCGCGCTGGCGTGGGTGCGCGACGTCCCGGGGGTGACCGCTCCCCTGCTCGGCGCGCGCACCGCCGCCCAGCTCACCGAGTGCCTCCGGGTCGAGGAGGTCGAGCTGCCCGAGCCGATCGCCTCGGCCCTCGACGACGTGACCGGCGGCCCGGCGGCGGGACGTACGCGCGCCTGAGCGCGGTTCTAGCGTCTCAGCTCGGAGGTGTCGAGCGTCGGGCGGACGCGGATGATCTTGCGGCGTACCCAGATCTCGCGGCTGCCGTCGCGGTAGCGACGCAGCCGTTCCAGCTCCCAACCGCCGTACTCGGCACGGTCGGTCAGGAGCCGGCGTACGGCGTTCTTCGACCAGGTGTGGTCGATGCGCAGGCGCTCGACCTCGTACTCGGGTTCGGGGCGCCCCCGGTTGCGCAGGTGGGTGCTCAGCGGTGGAGCACCACCTTCAGGCGACCGGTGGCCGGCACGTTGGCCGTCTCGTACGCGGCCTGCACCTCGTCGAGCTCGTCGAACGAGAACTTGTGGGTGGTGAGGTTGTTCGCCAGCGTCGGGTCGGCGCGCAGGTAGTCATCGGCGGCCTTGAGCATGCGGTGCTTGTCACGGGTCAGGCCCGAGCGCAGCGTGAGGTCCTTGTGGAGGAACTCATCGAAGTCGAACGGGTAGGAGTCCTGGTCGGGCACGCCGAACGCGAAGACGAAACCGCCGTGGGCGACACCGTGAACGGCGTCGTTGAGAGTCAGCGTCTGGTGGCCCACCGCCTCGATGACGATGTCGGGACGGTCCGCGTCGGAGACCTGACGCGACCACGTGGTGGAGTGCGTACGGATGAACTCGTCGACGCCGAAGGTCTTGGCCGCCTCGCTGTGGTCGACCAGGTCGATGCCGGTGACGTGTGCGGCACCCGCCTCCTTCATCAGGCGCGAGAACATGACGCCGATGGGGCCCTGCCCGAGCACGGCGACGCGCTTGCCGGCGACGTCGGGGATGCGCTCGACCGCGTAGATCACGCAGGCCAGAGGCTGCAGGTTGATGGCGACGTCCGGCGACCACTGCTGGTCGTAGGACAGCACCGCATCACCGGGGACCTTGATGTAGGGACGCAGGCCCTCGTAGGACAGCGCCCAGCCGACGACCTTGTCGCCCACCTTGTGGTGAGGGCTGCGGGTCGCGACGACCTCGCCGAGGGTCTCGTGCATGGGCGAGCCCGGCTTGGAGATGAAGCCCGGGTTGGGCGGCTCGGGCGCCGAGCCGCTGCCGGCCATCTTGCCGACGATGCCCCGGAAGTAGGGGAGGTCGGAGCCGCACACGCCGCCGGCCAGCACCTTCAGCAGCACCTCACCCTCGGCGAGTTCGGACTCCTGCGGCTTGGCCAGCTCGTCGCGGCCGAACTTCGTGGGGGCGACCAGCGAGTGGGTCTTCATCGTCTCCGTCATGATCGGATTATGGCCCCACCACTCCGCCGTCGACACCCCTGGCCCGCTCTCTGGGCGCTCGATGTGCATCCGTGCGCCGGTTCTGCTAAGTTCTACGGGCTGCCCCGGTGAGAACCGGAGGCCGACACCGAGTCCGGGTGGCGGAATAGGTAGACGCGCTAGCTTGAGGTGCTAGTCCCCGTTACAGGGGGTGGAGGTTCAAGTCCTCTCTCGGACACCAACGGAACGGGTCGTGACGATGTCACGGCCCGTTCGTCGTTCCCGGGTCAGGCCTCGTCGTCCTCCGCGGGCTCCCGCTCTCCCCCGTCCGCCTCCGTCGCCGGCTCGGCGGCCCACTTGTCGAACCACCCGGCCAGTGCCGGGCGTACGTCTTCGCGGGTCTGGTCGTCGAGGTCGACCTGCTCGAGGATGCGGTCGGCCGACTCCTCGCCGAAGCTTCGGTGTTGTTCCATGGCGCCATTGTCACCCGCGTGCCGCTCGAGCTCGAGCCCGACCTCGGCGGCGATGGCCCGGACCATCCGCGTGAGGCGGGCGGCACGCTCGGGCATCGTGGCCCGGTATTCGTTGAGGGTCAGCAGTCCCGGCCCCGCGAAGGCGAAGGCCCGCGCACGGGCCCACGTCGCGTCGTCGGCGCCCGTGGTCTGGCGCAGCGTCTGCCGGGCCGGTGCGTCGAACAGGCTCCACGCATACAACAGGTCCACCGACCCGTCGCCCACGCCCATCGCGCCGAAGTCGATGACACCGGCCAGGTGGCCGTCGGCGTCGACCAGCAGGTTCTCCGCCGACAGGTCGGTGTGGACCCAGCAGGGCGGCGAGGTCGAGCGCGGGACGTCGCGTACCCGACACCAGGCCTCGCGAACGGCGGCGGGATCGAACTGGTCGGCCAGCGCGAGGGCTGCCTGGTCGACCCACCGGTCGGTCTCGTCGGTCACGGGCTCGCCGCAGCGGTAGCCCCACGTCTTCGGACCGACCGGCACCCCGGACGCGTCCACCGCGTGGAGCTCCCGCACGAAACGCCCCAGGTCAGCGGCGAGCGCCTGCTGCTGGTCGGCAGTCAGGTTGTTGGGCCGCTCCCCCGCGATCCACGACACGACCGCCCAGTCCCACGGAAACTCCGGTGACGGGACGCCTGCGTGCACCACCTCGGGCACGCGTACGCCGACCCCCGGGGCGATACGGGGCAGGAAGCGTGTCTCGGTGCGGATGCTCTCGGCGTACGCCGCCGAGCGGGGCAGGCGTACGGCCAGGTCGTCGCCCAGCCGGAACACCCAGTTGCTGCTCCCCTCGTCCGCGCTGGGACGCACCGGCAGATCGGCGAGGTGGGGCGCCTGCTCGGCCACGAGCCGGGCCACGAGGTCGGGAGAAGGAGGTGCCGCGTCGGTCATGGGGGAAATGTCGCACAGCGGCCCCGCGGGCACGATCGTGTTTCGGGAGCGGGTGGCCAGAACGGCGCCTGGTCTCCTCTCTAGGGTGGTGCCCATGGACGCACTCGATCTCGACACGCTCGTCGCCCTCGAGCGCCGGGGCTGGGACGCCCTGAGCGATGGCACGGGCGGCACCTACTACGGCGACCTCATGACCGACGACGCGCTGATGGTGCTGGTCAACGGCATCGTCATGGACCGCGCCACCGTCGTCGCCTCGCTCGACCAGGCGCCCACGTGGGACCACTACGAGCTGACCGATCCGCGCCGTGTGGACCTGGGCGCCGATGCCGCAGCGCTGGCGTACCGCGCCACGGCGCAGCGCGGCGGCGAGCCGCCCTTCGAGGCGCTCATGACCAGCGTCTACAGGCTCGTCGACGGTACGCCCCGGCTCGCCCTCTACACGCAGACGACGGCGACCCACTGATCATCGTGACCAACGCCGTGCACCACATCGAGCTGTGGACGTCGGACCTCACGTCCTCGGTCCCCTCGTTCGACTGGGTCCTCACCTCGCTCGGCTGGGTCGCCGAGCACGACCCCGACTGGCCCGCCGGCCGATCGTGGCACCACCCCAGCGGCGTGTACGTCGTGCTCGAGCAGTCCCCCGACGTGTCGGGTCCGCACGAGCGCACCCGCGCGGGGTTGAACCTCGCACTCCGCGCCCACGACCGGGCCCGTCTCGACGCCCTCCGCCGTGACCTCGGCGACCACGGATGGTCCGAGATGTTCGCCGACAGGTACCCCCACGCGGGCGGCCCCCAGCACACCGCCCTCTTCATCGAGAACGCCGAGGGGTTCGAGCTGGAGATCGTCGCCGACCGCCCCGCCTGACCCGGAGGACGAGCAGGGCGCCGACCGAGTCGGTCGACGCCCCGGGCTGTCGTGCTGTCGTGCTGTCGTGCTGTCCGGCCGTCAGGCCTCCACCGCGACCTCCTGCGGCTCCGGGCGCGGGCGGAGGATCGCCGCGGTGAGCGCCATCGAGGCCGGCCACGCCACCATCGTGAGCACGAAGGCGATGGGCCAGGCGATGATGAACTGCTTGGGCCAGGTCGTCAGCCACTGCATCGACGGACCACCAGCGAAGATCATGCCGAGCAGGCCGGACATGGTCGTCGCCATGATGAAGGTCATGATGGTCTGCGACAGCAGGATGGTCTTCTTGTCCACGGATTCTCCCTTGGTTCTGGCCGGGGCGCAGCGATCCAAGACGCAGCGCCACCGACCGCTGCGTTGCGGATGGGCGCCTCTGGGTTCACACCGTGCGGTGCGACTTCATCTCGGAGTGCGAGGGCTGGAATAACCACACCAGCCGGAATCTTCAGGCGCGGCCAGACTAGCACCCGCGTACGCCTGCCGCCGGCCGTGGACACGCCGCCGGGAACGCCCCCTGAAAGCCCCGGACATGCGAAGAGGGCCCGCCGACGGCGGGCCCTCCTGGTCGTACGCGGCAGGCGTTCAGGCCTGCGCGGTCTCCCCCTCGACCGTGGTGCGCTTGGCGGGCACCGCGTCCTCGGAGTACTGCGAGACGAGCTTCGACAGGTCGACGCCCGTGGTGTTCTTGATGAGCTCCATCGTCTGGACGACGTTGTTGGTGACCTGCTTCGGCACCGCGCCCGCGCCGTCGGTGGAGACGACGGTGAGCTTGTCGATGCCCGCCATCGGGGCGGCGACCTTCTCGGCGACCTCCGGCAGCACCTCGACGAGCATCTGCAGCACGGCGGCCTGGTTGTATCGCGAGAACGCCTCGGCGCGCTTGTTCATCGCCTCGGCCTCGGCCTGGCCGGTGGCGAGGATCGCGGACGCCTGGGCCTCACCCTCGGCGCGTACGGCCTCCGCCTCGGCGATACGGCGTGCCTTCTCGGCCTCACCACGACGCGCACCCTCGATGGCCTCGGCCTCGGCGAGCGCCGCACGGCGGGACTTGTCACCCTCACCGGTCAGGCGCGCGGTCTCGGCCTCGGCCTGGGCACGGGCGATCGCGGTGGCCTTCGAGGCCTCGGCCCCGAGCCGCGCCGAGTTCTTGCGCGCGGCGGCCTCGGTCTCGGCGCGGTAGCGGTCGGCGTCGACGGGCTTGCGGACCTCGGTGTCGAGCTGACGGTCCTTCCGTGCGGCCTGGCGTACGGCGACCATCTCCTGCTCGGTGAGGATCGCCTGGTCGCGGTCGGCCTGGGCCAGCGGGACCGCTGCGGCGGCCTGAGCGGACGCGGCGTCGGTCTCGGCCTTGATCTCGGCGGTCTTCAGCGCCAGCGCACGCTCGGAGATCGCGATCTCCTGCTCGGCGATGATGCGGGCAGGCTCGGCCTCACGTCGGGCATCGGCCTCGGCGACCGAAGCGATCCGGTTGGCCTTCGCGGCCTCGGGGCGACCGAGGTCGGCCAGGTAGGCCCGTCGTCGGTGATGTCCTGGATCTGGAACGTGTCGAGCACCAGGCCCTGGCCGGTCAGCGAGCTCTCCGACTCGTCGGCGACGCGCTGGGCGAACGCCGCGCGGTCACGGATGATCTGCTCCACCGACAGCGAGCCGACGATGGAACGGAGCGAACCCGCGAGGGTCTCCTGGGTGAACGTCTCGATCTCTTCCTGCTGGGTGAGGAATCGCTGGGCGGCCGCGCGGATCGAGTCCTCCTTGCCACCCACCATGACAATGGCCACGCCGTCGAGGTTCAGCTTGATGCCCTGACCCGACGCGGCGCCACGGATCTGGACCGTGATGCGGCGCGAGACCGGTCCAGGATGTGGAGGCGCTGCACGAACGTCATGACGCAGACGCCACCGCCCATGACCCTTCTGGCCCGACAGGTCGGTCGAGATCTGGCCGGTCTCGGGGTTGCCTACCTCCTTGCCCTTCGAGCGGGTGACGATGAAGGCCTCGTTGGGGCCCGCCACCTTGTAGCGGCTGATGGTCACCAGGACCAGCAGCACGAGCAGCACGAGCAGCGCGACCGGTGGCATGATGCTGATCGTCAGGACACGAAGGTCCATCTGTTCTCCTTCGACGTGGCCCGAGTGGGCCGGCCGCCCCGGCGAAGCCGAACGCGCCGAAGAATCCCGCGATCGCGGTCAGCGAGCAGAAGTCGCTGTCGAACAGGATGTCCATGTCGAGGAGGTCGCTCACCACCAGCGAGAGCACCAGCACCGCGAGGCTGATGCCACCGATGCAAGAAAGACCATTGCCCCCGTTTCCGGGCCGAGTGCAGGTGGACCGGACCTGAAGGCAAGCCGACGCGATCCGTCGCCCGCCCCCCTCCCCCCTCGGTGGGGCTCGGTGCGATGATGAGGCGATTGATCACACACCCACGAAAGTGAGCGCCATGACCACCGCCGTTCCTCTGCGCGCCGCCTCGACCGACCAGCCCCACGTGGTGGTCGTCGGAGCCGGCATGCTCGGGCTGTCCACCGCCTGGTTCCTGCAGGAGGAGGGCGTACGCGTCACCGTGCTCGACCGCTCGGGCGTCGCCGCCGGCTCTTCCTGGGGGAACGCGGGCTGGATTTCACCGGGCATGGCGATCCCGCTTTCGGAGCCGTCGGTGCTGCGCTACGGCGTCAAGGCGCTCATGGACCCCGACTCGCCGCTGTTCGTCCCCGTCAAGGTCGAGCGCGAGCTCATCTCGTTCCTGCTGGGCTTCGCCCGCCGCTGCACCATCGGCCAGTGGCAGAAGGCGATGCAGCACTTCGTGCCGCTCAACGCCATCGCCATCGAGAGCTATGACCTGCTCGCGCAGCACGGCGTCACCGGCGAGGTCCACGACGCCCCGATCATGGCTGCATTCCTCGAGGCCGGCCAGACCGAGTCGCTCGAGCACGAGTTCGATCTGATCCGCCAGGCGGGCGTACCGCTGGAGGCCGAGCGCCTCACCGGTGACCAGCTGCGTGCCGAGGTGCCGATCGTCGCCGACCGTGTCGAGGCCGCCATCGCGATCCGCGGCCAGCGCTACATCAACCCCGGCGCGTACGCGGAGTCGCTCGCCGACGCCGTCCGCGCCCGCGGCGGTGAGATCATCGCAGGAGCCGACGTGAAGCGCCTGCGCCAGGGCCCCGGCGGGCTGACGTGCGAGCTCGTCGGGCGTGAGCCCGTGCGCGGTGACGCCGTCGTGCTCGCCACCGGCGCCTGGCTGCCCGAGCTGGCGCGCGAGGCTGGCGTGCGCACCGTCATGGTCGGCGGCCGCGGCTATTCATTCTCGGTGCCGACCGACTCGCCGGTGAACGGCCCGGTGTACTTCCCCGTCCAGCGCGTGGCCTGCACGCCGCTGGACGACCGGTTGCGCGTGGGCGGGACCATGGAGTTCCGCGGGCCCGACGAGCCCCTCTACCCCGCCCGCGTGGAGGCGATCGTGCGCACCGCCCGCCCGCTGCTCGACGGCGTCGACTGGGACGACCGCCGCGACACGTGGGTCGGCGCCCGGCCCGTGACCGTCGACAACCTGCCGCTGGTGGGTGCCACGAAGATCCCCGGCGTGTGGACCGCCGGTGGCCACGGCATGTGGGGAATCACGCTCGGCCCCGCCACCGGCCGGCTGCTGGCGCGCTACATGGTGACGGGCCGCTGCCCCGACGAGCTGCGCGCGCTCGACCCCACGCGCTGACCACATCCCGGACACCCCGGCGGCCTTGCCTGCCGGTGATATATTTAGTCAAGTCAAACAACTAACTATCGGGAGGCGAGCGCGGGAGTGCCACAGACAGAGCTGGCGTACAGGCTGAGGGCCGCGTGCATGCGCGTGTCCCGCAAGGTGAAGCTCGAGGCCTCGGGGCTGGCTCCCCACCTGTTCACCGTCCTCGCCCAGTGCGAGCGCGAACCGCGCACCGCGACCGACCTCGCCCAGTGCGAGCAGGTCACTGCGGCGTCCATGTCGCGCACCATCGCCGAGCTCGAGCAGCGGGGCCTCATCGCCCGCCTCCCCCACCCCACCGACGGTCGCACCCGGTTGATCTCCCTCACCGACGCCGGTCGCGCGGAGCTCACCGCCGGACGACGCCGCCGCGACACCTGGATGCAGGAACGCCTCGCCGAGTGCACCCCCGAGGAGCGGCACACCCTCCAGCAGGCCGCCGCCATCCTCGAGCGCTTCGTCGGGGGTGCCCGATGAGCACGATGTTCGCCTCGCTGTCGGTGCCGAACTACCGCGCGTACGCCGCCGGAGTCGTCGTCTCCAACACCGGCATGTGGATGAGCCGCACCGCCCAGTCGTGGCTGGTGCTGATGGTGCTCACCCACCACGACTCGCAGGCCCTGGGCATGGTGACGGGCCTGCAGTTCCTGCCCGTGCTGCTGCTGTCGACATGGGCCGGTTCGCTGGCCGACCGGTTCGCCAAGCGCCACATCATGCTCGTCACCCAGTCGGTCATGGGCCTCAACGCGCTCGTGCTCGGCCTGCTGGTCGTCACCGGGCACGCGACGCTGCCGCTGGTCTACCTGTGCACCCTGATCGAGGGCTCCGCCTCGGCGATCGACGCCCCCGCGCGCCAGTCGTTCGTCTCCGAGATGGTCCCGCCCAAACGGCTCAGCAACGCGATCTCGCTGAACTCGGCCATGTTCAACGCCGCACGCCTGTTCGGGCCTGGTGTGGCCGGCGTGCTCATCGCGTTCGGGGGCACCGGACCGGTGTTCCTGATCAATGCGGCCACGTTCGCGGTCTTCCTCGTCGCGCTGCTGCGGCTCGACCGCTCAGAGCTCACGCCCGCGCCGCGCCAGACCGGCAAGGGCCGCGTACGCGAGGGCCTGCGCTACGTACGGTCAAGGCCCGACATCATGCTGATCATGGCCATCGCCTTCATGATGGGCACCTTCGGCTTCAACTTCCAGATGACCAACGTGCTGATGGCGACCGAGGTATACGGCCGCGGCGCCGCCGAGTACGGCGTGCTCGGCTCGATCATGGCGATCGGTTCGTTGACCGCCGCGCTGCTGTCCGCGCGGCGCGAGCGCCCCCGCCTGCGTCACCTGCTCATCGCCCTCGCGGCGTTCGTCGTGTCGTCGGCGCTCGGCGCGGCATCGCCGACGTTCCTCGGCTTCTGCATCATGCTCGTCCCCATCGGTCTCAGCGCGATCTCGGTCTCGGTCACCGCCAACGCGCTGGTCCAGTCGCGGGTCGACGCCGAGGTACGCGGCCGCGTGATGGCGCTGTACATGCTGCTGTTCCTGGGCGGCACCCCCCTCGGCGCACCCGTCATCGGCTGGATCGGCGAGAACTTCGGCGCGCGCTGGACCATCTGGATCGGCTCGGCGTTCGTGGGCGTCACGCTGGTGGTGGCAATGGCCTACCTGTGGCGGACCGAGCGGCTCACGCTACGCGTGGCGCGGGGCGGCAGGCGCCTCCCGAGGTTCAGGTTCGTCCGCGGCGAGGTTGACGAGCCCGAGCCGCAGAAGTTCGCTTAGATTACCGCGCGGTCACGAATCGACCTCGTCCGGTCACAAGTCGACCATGTGCCGTGACAATCACCGCACACGCGCGAAACACTCCACGGGAGAGCAACCCACGAGGAGTGAGATGACCAGCCCTTCCCAACGGGTCAGGATCGCGACCGCCGTCGCAGCCCTTGCCCTGACCGCTGGCTACGGCGCCCCCGCGTACGCCGCACCGACGCCGACGCCCACGCCCACGCCCACGCCGAAGTACTCGCCCACGCCGACGAGGTCCGCGACGACGGCCGCCAAACCCGGCGTACACCAGATCTCGGTCCCGCAGTCGCGCCCGAGCTTGGTCGACGGCCGGACCGTGGTCGCTGCCCTCGCCCCGCAGGCGACCAGCCGGTTCTCGATGGCAGGCGTCACCTGGGCGGCGTCCTCGACGTCACCGACGGTCCAGGTCCGTACGCAGAACCTCGAAGGCACCTGGAGCACATGGTCGACACTGCCCACGGAGTCGCTGGTCGCCGAGGGCAGCAAACGCCTAGGCACCGCCCCGGCATACACCGGTGATGCCCAGGGCATCGAGGTCCGCGTGCTCGTCGACGCCGGCGCGACCGCCCCGGGCGACCTCCAGCTCTCGCTGATCGATCCCGGCCGCCTGGCCACCGACGCCGCCCCCCAGGAGACCCGCCCCGCGGCCAACGGTCGCGCCGTGACCCAGGCGGCTCAGCCGCCGGTGGTCTCGCGTGCCGCGTGGGGTGCGGACGAGAACCTCAAGTCCCAGTCGGGCGCGAGCTGCATGACGCCCAAGTACGACCGCACGATCAAGGCCGTCGTCGTCCACCACACCGAGGGCAGCAACGACTACACCGCCGACCGGTCGGCGAGCATCGTGCGCGGCATCTACGCCTACCACGTGACCGGCAACGGCTGGTGCGACATCGGCTACAACTTCCTGATCGACCGCTACGGCAAGATCTTCGAGGGACGCGCCGGTGGCATCACCCGCCCCGTCCACGGCGCCCACGCGTTCGACTGGAACACCGACACCATGGGCATCTCGGTCATGGGTTCGTTCTCGGCCCAGCTCCCGCCCGCGGCCGCCCTCGACTCCGCCGTACGACTCACCGCCTGGCGTCTCGCGGCCTACTACCGTGAGCCGTTCGGCCGTCTCACCATCGGCCGCTACACCTCCGACGTGATCTCGGGCCACCGTCAGGTCAGCGACACCGACTGCCCGGGCGACGCCTTCTTCAACTACCTGCCCACGTTCCGCGACCGCGTTGCCCAGACGCTGGGCAGCTATCGGACGCCCATCTGGAACCGCTGGCAGCAGCTCGGCGGAGCAGGCAGCTTCACCGGCGACGTGTACGAGGGCGAGCAGCCCTACCTCGGCGGCCGCCTCACCCGGTTCTGGGGGGCGACGGTCTACCAGCGTCCCGACGGCGGTGTCGCTTGGGCTCGTGGCGCGATCCTCAGCAAGTACGAGTCCATGGGTGAGGCCCGCAGCACGCTCGGTTTCCCGCTGACCGACGAGAACTGCGAGGCGGCCGGCTGCTGGCAGAAGTTCGAGCGCGGCTTCATCCTCTGGTCGCCCCAGACCGGCGCCCACACGGTCTGGGGTGCCATCCAGGAGAAGCATGCCCAGATGGGCAACGAACGCGGTGTCCTCGGCTATCCCGTCACCGACGAGGTCTGCGCCGACGGCGGCTGCCAGCAGCAGTTCCAGGGCGGCTGGCTGCTGTGGTCCCCGGCCACCGGGGCGCACAACAGCTGGGGCATGCTCCGCGACCGCTACGTGCAGCTGGGCGGTCACAGGAGCTGGCTCGGCTACCCCAGCAGCGACGAGATGTGCGACGGCAAGGGCTGCTGGCAGGACTACCAGGGCGGTTCCCTGACGCTGAACGGCCAGCGCGGCCTACACTGGGTCCGCGGCGCCATCCGTGACCGCTACCTGGCCAAGGGTGGCCGCAACGGCATGTTCGGCTACCCCAGCAGCGACGAGATCTGCGGCCTGCGTGACGGAGGCTGCTTCCAGGCGTTCGGCCCAGACGGCTTCTACTGGTCGCCGACCACCGGCGCGTGGGAGAACCTGGGCGCGATCCGTGAGGCGTACGCCTCGCAGGGCTACGAGACCGGACGCCTCGGCTGGCCGACGACGGGCGAGCAGTGCGACGCGAACGGCTGCGTGCAGCGCTTCCAAGGCGGCACGATCACCTGGAACCCCCGCACGGGTCCGCGCATCAGCTGACCCCTCGAGAAACGATCGACCGGCCCCGGGGCCCTCTGGCTCCGGGGCCGGTTGCACAATGGAGCGTATGACCGAGCAGACCGAGACCTACTCCTACGACGCCGAGGCGTCCCGCTACGAGGCCCGTCGCGGTGACCGGGTCGTGGGCACGATCGACATCGTCGAGCGCGACGGCGTGGCGACGCTGACCCACACCAACACCGATCCCGAGCTGCAGGGCCAGGGCATCGCCAGCAACATCACCCGTTTCGCGCTCGACGACCTGCGCGAGCGTGGCCTCAAGGTCGTGCCGCAGTGCAGCTATGCCGTCGGCTGGATCGAGCGCCACCCCGAGTACGCCGAGCTCCTCGCCTGAGGCTCAGTCTGTCACGGCCGCGGTCGCACCCGCAGGCCGTGGCAGGCCGCTGCGGCGCAGCTCGAGGTCGGCAAGCCGGTCGATGACGTCCTGGTCGCCGTCCCGCCACGCCGAGACGGGGTCGTCGCTGATCTTGGCGATGAGGTGCATCGGCTGGTTGGCCATGGCCCGCAGAGCGAAGAGGTCGAGGTCGGCCGGCGAGTCGATGAACCGGCGCGCCGCCATCGACTCGGCCCGGAACCGCAGACGGCGAGGGAACCAGAGGGCGAAAAGCAGCGCCACCGGGATCGCGACGACGAGGATGCCGACGATCGAGGACACCTGTTCGATGAGGTGGACCTGACTCTCGGCGGCCGCGACCACGTCGCCCATCGAACCCGCGGCCGACTCGAACGGTTTGCGGAGCTCGTCACCGGCCAGCGGGACGTTGCCCGCCTTCGCGCCGGCGTCGACGAAGTCGGCCCGCAGCTTGCCCGCCGCCTGGGCGGTCTCGCGTGCGGGGGCCGCGATCGCCGAGATCGCACCGGCGACCACCCGTGAGATCTGCCACCACAGCACCGTCCAGACCACCATGAAGAGGTCTGCGGCGACCTGGCGCCACAGCTGCCACGACGGCCGTGCATAGAAGCCCATGTCGCCAAGTCTGCCGCGCCGGGCCCAACGGCGCCCCTCGACGCCCCGTCCACCCGCTTCCTGGATTCCAACCCTCCGCTCAGCCGACCGATCCCGGCACCAGACGCCACAGGGCGCTGTCGGTCATCTCCGCCAGCCCCATCTCCGACAGCTCGTCAAGCGCCGCCAGGACGGGTCCGATGGCCACACCGCTGCGCAACGCGATCTCGGAGGCGCTGCGTCCGCCGCGCCCGGGCAACGTCTCGAACACCTCCCGCACCTGGGGGTCGAGCACGTCCAGGACCCGGTCTCGGCCCCGCTCGAGGGGCAGCATCTCCTCCCCCATCGGCGCCAGCATCTCCCGGATGTGGGCGGGCGAGGCCACCAGCTCGGCCTCGCGGCGGCGTACGAGCTCGTGGGGTGTGTGGGCCTGGGCGGAGAACACAGGACCTGGCGCGGCCATGAGGTGGCGTCCGAGCAGCGTCGCCCACGTCGCGGTCGAGCGCGCGCCGGAGCGGACGGCTGCCTCGACGACCAGCGTGCCCAGCCCGAGCGCGGCGATGAGCCTGTTGCGACCGAGGAACCTCAGCCGAGAAGGCGTCTCGCCCGGCGCCACCTCGGAGACCAGCACATGGTCGGCCAAGATCGCGTCGAATATACGCGCGTTGCCCCGCGGATAGGGTCGGTCGACGCCACAGGCCAGCACGGCCACGGTCCGGCCCACGGCCATCGCCCCCGCGTGGGCAGCCGCGTCGATGCCGAACGCACCCCCGGACACGATGCCGTGGCCCGCCTCAGCGAGGTCACCCGCCCACTGGCGTGCCACCTCCTGGCCGTAGCCCGTCGCCGCACGCGACCCAACCATGGCGAGGGGACGCTCCCCCAGCAGTTCCGGCAGCCGACCCCGGCCGCGCAACCAGAGTCCGATCGGTTCGCCACCCCGCCGGTCGTGTTCCAGACCGGCCAGGTCACCGAGCCGAGACGGCCACTCCGCGTCGCCCGGCACGACGAACCGCGCCCCGCAGGCCATGGTGCGTCCCGCCAGGTCTGCGGGATGGATCCCCCGGGCCCGCCTCCCCCACGGCGTCTCCGCACGTGGACCGGTCAGGGAAGCGGCCACCGCGCAGGCCCCCTCGGCGGCCACGTGGGCCGCCAGCACCGGATCTCCCGGCTCGCTCACCGCGCACAGCAGCATCCGCGCCGCACGCTCGCGCTCGTCGGTCATGACGCCACCCCCATCGGCTGGTTGCCCCCACTGCGCCGCAACGAGATGGCCTGGCGGACATCGTGACGGGCGGGTGCGTCGCGACCCGCCAGATCGGCGAGCGTCCACGCCAACCGCAGGACCTTGTCGACGCCGCGGGCGCTCAGGTGTCCCCGGGACACGGCCGCGTCGACCAGCTCGACGCCGTCGGCCCGCGGCAGGCAGGACCTCATGTAGGGGCCGCGCACGTCGGCGTTGAGCCGCCACGGGGTGTCGGCCAGGCGTCGGGCCTGTCTATCCCGCGCCTCGGCGACGCGGGCCAGCACCGTGGCCGACGACTCCGACGGCGTGACCCTGTCGAGCAGCGATCGCTTCACCGGGTGGAGCGTCTGGTGGATGTCGACGCGGTCGAGGATCGGCCCCGACAGCCGCTGGCGGTAGCGGATCACCGACATCGGGGCACACCGGCACTCCGCGCCGGGCGTCAGTGACATCCCGCAGGGGCACGGGTTGGCGGCCATCACCAGCTGGAACCGGGCCGGGTAGGTCGCGTGCCGACCGCTGCGGCCCAGCGTGATCGTGCCCTGTTCCAGTGGGGTCCGCAGCGCGTCGAGGGTCTTGGGCGCGATCTCGGCCGCCTCGTCGAGGAACAGGACGCCGCGGTGGGCCAGGCTGGCCGCCCCGGGCTGGGCCACGCGGGCCCCACCACCGACCAGGCCCGCCAAGGACGCAGAGTGGTGGGGTGCCGCGTACGGAGGACGGCGGTCGAGATGACCTCCGACCGCGATCCCCGCCAGCGAGCGGATGGCGGCCACCTCGAGCGCATGGTCGGTGCCCAGGTCGGGCAGGATCGTGGGAAGGCGTTCGGCCAGCATCGTCTTGCCCGACCCGGGCGCGCCGTGCAGGAAGACGTGGTGGCCGCCGGCGGCCGCGACCTCCAGCGCATGGCGTGCCTCGTCCTGGCCGACCACGTCGGCGAGATCAGGCGAGGTGCCGACCGCCCGGTCCGGTGCCGCCGCCCGGACCGGGGGGCCGGGGACGAGCAGCGGTTCGCCTCGCAGCACCACCAGCAGGTCCGTCAACGAGGCGACGCCCTGGACCTCGAGGCCCTCCACCAGACCTGCCTCCGCGACGTGGCACCACGGGACGACGGCCCGCGTGAACCCGGCGTCGCGGGCCGCCAGCAGCGCGGGCAGGACGCCCGGGACACCGCGTACGCGTCCGTCGAGCCCCAGCTCGCCGACCAGGACGCGATCTGCGAGCAGCCGGCCGGGAACCCGGTCGTCGGCCGCGGCGAGGACCGCGCCCGCGATGCCGAGGTCGTAGTGGCTGCCCGCCTTCGGCATCGTCGCCGGCGTCAGGTTTATCGTCACCCGTTGTTGAGGCCACTCGAACCCGCAGCCGACCACCGCGGCCCGGCAGCGGTCCTTCGCCTCCTGCAGGGCCGAGTCGGGCAGCCCCACCAGCGAGGTGCGCGGCAGCCCGCTGGCCACCGACACCTCGATGTCGACCACCGTGCCCACCAGCCCGCTCAGCGCCACCGAGTGGGCCGTCGCCAGCCGACTCATGCGTCGATCCACTTCTCGTGGCGCACCACCGGCAGCCGCCCGGGCCGGGCGACGATTCCGATCGCGTCGAGCCGGATCGCGCCCCGGTGACCCGGGTGCGCGGCCAGCCACAGGCCGACCAGCCGCCGCAGCCGTCGAACCTTCGCGTACGTCAGGGCCTCGAGCGGGTCACCGAAACCCGTCCCACGACGCAGCTTGACCTCGCAGAAGACAAGGGTCCCGTCCCCGTCGACGGCGACCAGGTCGAGCTCACCGTGACGGCAGCGCCAGTTGCGGTCGATGACGACGAGCCCTGAGGCAGCCAAGTGTTCCTCGGCCAGGTCCTCCCCGCGGATGCCGCGGAGCTGATGTGAAGCAGTCATGCCCCTCACACATAACGTGCGCAGGGCATGAAACGGCACTTGCGCACAGGAGTGCTCCCCCAACTCGTCGCTCGGGGCTGTGGACAGCTCAGTCCTGGCCGGGGACCTTCAGCTCGCTGTGGACGATCTCCTCGATGGAGACGTCGCGGAACGTCAGCACCTTCGCGCTCTTCACGAAGCGTCCGGGGCGATACATGTCCCACACCCACGCGTCACCCATCGAGACCTCGTAGTAGACGTCGGTGCCCTCGGTGCGCACCTTCAGGTCGACCGCGTTGCAGAGGTAGAACCGGCGCTCGGTCTCGACGGCATAGCGGAAGATCCCGACGACGTCCTTGTATTCCTTGTAGAGCTGCAGCTCAAGGGCGGATTCATACTGTTCGAGATCTTCGGCGCTCATGGTGGGACCACTCTAACCGCCCGCGACCGCCCTTGCCTCGAACACGGCCGCGGCCCGGCGTACGTTGTCGAACCGCCACCGGTGCACCGGGCTGGGCCCGTGCTCCTCCAACAACCGCTGGTGGACCCCCGTGCAGTAGCCCTTGTGACCGTCGAAGCCGTAGTCGGGATGTTCCTCGTGGAGCTCGGTCATGATCCGGTCGCGCGTAACCTTCGCCAACACCGACGCGGCGGCCACGCACGCGGCCACCCGGTCGCCCTTCCACACCGCCAGCCCGGGCGCGCCCAGCCCGTCGACAGGGAACCCGTCGGTCAGGACGTACGCCGGCGCCACCTCCAGACGCAGCACCGCACGGCGCAGCGCGGTGATGTTCGCCACGTGCATGCCGAGGCGGTCGCACTCCTGCGGGGGCACCACGACCACCGACCAGGCGACGGCCCTCGCCACGATCTCGTCGAAAGCCCGCTCACGCGCCGCGGCTGTCATCAGCTTGGAGTCGCGCAGGCCCGTGATCGGTCGCGTGCCGAGGATCGCAGCCGACGCCACCAGGGGTCCCGCGCAGGCGCCACGACCGGCCTCGTCGGCACCCGCGACGGGAGCCAGACCTGCCCGGCCCAGGGCACGCTCATAGCCGTAGAGCCCCGAGTCGCGACGGACGACGACCCGGCCCATCAGCAGCTGTCCGGTGCCTTGACGATCAACGGGGCAGCAGGCGCGGCCTGCTGCGGCGGGCTCACCGCCCGATAGGCGTCGGGGTTGTCGAGCCGGCGTACGCGGTCGAAGGGCATGAAGATCGCCGGCACCGTGCCGACGACCGCGTCGAGCGGGATGAACGCCCCGGCGCCGGGCCCCTTCAGGCTGGTGTCCTTGAGGTGGCAGCGCGAGTCGGCCGAGGCGTCACGGTGGTCGCCCAGCACGAAGATGTGCCCCAGGGGGACCACAACCTCGAAGTCGACGTTGGAGGCCTTGACCATGCCGCTGGCGTCGGCGTACAGGTAGGCGCTCTCGTCGAGCGGCGTCCCGTTGACCGATAGACGTCCCTGCTTGTCGCAGCAGCGTACGCGGTCTCCCGGCATGCCGACGACCCGCTTCACCAGGTGTTCCTCGGCCGAGCTGGGCGCCAGGCCCATGACCTCGAGCGCCTTGCGGACACCGCTGGGGCGCGGCTTCTCGGCCGAGTCGAGCCAGTGGTTGACGTCGCGGAAGACGACGATGTCGCCACGCTCGACCGAGGTCACCTTCTCGGCGGCTATCTTGTCGCCGACGCGCAGCGTGTTCTCCATGGAGCCCGAGGGCACCTCGAAGGGCTGGACGACGAACGTCCGCAGCAGGAACGAGGCCAGGAGGGCGGCGACGATGATGATGCCCACCTCGCCGATGGTCCCGAGCAGCGTCGCCGGCTTCTCCTCCTCCACCGCACGTCGCCCGCGTCGCCCACGCCGGGCCCGGCGCACGGCGGCGGTGGAACCGCGCGGGGGCGGCTCGGCCGCCGAGGTGGGACGGTTAACGCTGGGACGTCCCGCGGTGACCGAGCGTATCGGGGCCGTCGCAGGCACCGCGCCCCGGGAACGGTCGGTCTGAACGCGCAGGGTCGGATCGGGGTCCCAGCCAGCGACCGAGGGGGCCTGTGGCTGAGCGGATGTAGCGGCCACGGCCGGGGCGGGCGGGATGGGCGGGGCGGGCGGGGCTGCGCCGAACACGGGCACGGCGTCGATCAGGGGCTCCGGCTCGCGGTAGAGGTCAGGTCTGTCGGTCACCGGTGGCGCGACGTCGGCCGGGGACACCCAGCGCCGCCGCGGCTGCAGGATCGTGCCGTCCTGGTGGGGCTCGTCCCATGCGCGCGCCGGCGCACCCGCAGGGCCTCGCGGTCGCAGCACGGTCCCGGGCTCGGTGTCGTCGGCGACGTCGTGCGAGGCCGCCGGCGGGACGGGCTGTCGGGGACGGGGGTTGGTGTCGCCGTCCGCCGCAGCGGGGGCGGAGGCGCCCACGGGCGGCGGGGGCAGCGTCGCCTCATCGTAGGCGCGGCGGGCGACGGGACGAACGGACGTCGCGTCGGGGTCGCCGCCCCACTGACCCTCACGGCTCACCGGATCGTGTCCTTCCATCGCTGCGTGCCGCGGCGGCGGCACCCGCCCAAAGGTACCCGCCGCCGGGGCGGGGACGACGAACGCGCCCCGACCGAGGTCCGAGGCGCGTCGTCATGGGTGCGCAGATCAGTTCTCGCGCTTCTCCTTGATCTTGGCGGCCTTGCCGTGCAGGCCGCGCAGGTAGTAGAGCTTCGCGCGACGGACGTCACCGCGACGCTCCACCTCGATCTTCTCGATGATCGGCGAGTGGACCGGGAACGTACGCTCGACGCCGACGCCGAAGCTCACCTTGCGGACAGTGAACGCCTCCTGCAGGCCGCCGCTGTTCTTGGCGATGACGATGCCGGCGAAGACCTGGACGCGCGAGCGGTTGCCCTCGACGACGCGTACATGGACCTTCACGGAGTCGCCCGCGCGGAAGGCGGGGACGTCGTCACGGAGGGACTGCTTGTTGAGCTCGCTGATGAGCGGATGCATGATCTGGTCCTTACCCGGCGCCACAGGTCGCCGCGTGCTTGAAGTCGTTGGATGTCGCCAGGTCCCGGACTATCCCCCCATGGCAGGAGCCGGAGCACGACAACGAGGGTTGATTCTGCCAGAACGACGACAGTTCGACCAAACCGTGCGCCCCTCGCGTAGGCGCGCGACGAGCTGGGCCCGGTGGTTAGGCTCCCACCATGGTCAAGTCCCGCGTACGCCTCGCCGCCGCCTCAGCCCTCCTGCTCCTGGGGGCTGGCTGCACCTCGGAGCCCTCCCCCACCCCGCCGCCGGCGCCCGTGGACACGCCGCCGAACCCGCCCAACTCCGCGATCCCCACACCGGATGCGCCGACGGCGCCGCCCGCGGACGGCGTCACTCCCGCCTCGCTCCCGACCGCCGGCGACCTGGTCGGCCGCGTCCAGGGCCCCTGGAAGGAGACGGTCACCACCGACCGCAGCCCCAACCAACCGGTCAGCGGGTGCCAGCGCTCGCAGTGGGAGTCGTTCGGGGCGACCTCGCTGCAGGTCCGCGAGTACGCCGGCCCCGGCGGGTCGACCGCCGCGGCCGTCGCCATGGGCTTCCCGAGCGCCGAGGACGCCCAGCGGGCCTCCGACACGGTGGCCCAGTGGTGGTCCGACTGCTCCGACGTGGTGACGTCGCAGGGCGGCAGCGGGGTCGAGGTCGTCGAGAAGCCCGCGGAGCTCACGGTCGACGGCGGACGGGGATCTGTCGACAGCGGGCGCTGGACGCTGGCCGGCAAGCAGGTCTCCGAGGGCCACGCCACCGTGCTGCTGGGCACGCGCCTGGGCGTGGTCGTGATGAAGGACTCCCAGCCCGTGCCCCGCGACGTGCTGACGAGATCACTGGAGAATGCCGCTCGCCGACTGCGCGGATGACGCACGACGCCCGGCGACCGCACAGGTGCGGTCCCGGGCGCCAGCGGCGATCTCCTGGGGGCTGGGTAAGAGCGCATGACGACTCTCCCCCTTCCGGATGATGGATGCCAGCCGGGCGGAAGCGGAAACTTCCAGATCAGGCGACCAACTCGCCGATCCTTTGACGGCACAAGGGTCCCGCGCGCGGCGTGATGCCGCACGGGATCCTCGGTGTCTTGCCGGATCCGACGATCGGTTCAGTGGATCAGCGCGAGTGCGGGGAGGACCGCGATGGCGCGGCCCGGGAACGTGCACCCCGTGCAGGAGACACACCAGCCGACGAGAACCTGAACCTTCCGTCTTCCTGACCGGTTGAAAAAGGAACTTCCGGGCAACGCCGCGAGGGCGCCGATCCTCACGGATCGACGCCCTCGTGCGTGCGCGGTGGAGCCCTGTGATCAGGCCTTGCGCAGTGCGGTGAACAGGTCGCGGTTGAGGCGCGAGATGCTCTCCAGCGGGATGCCCTTCGGGCAGACCGCGGTGCACTCACCGATGTTGGTGCAGTTGCCGAAGCCGGAGGCGTCGTGCTCGGCGACCATGCCGAGGACGCGCGTCCAGCGCTCGGGCTGACCCTGCGGCAGGAGACCCAGGTGGGACACCTTCGCCGAAGTGAACAGCATCGCCGAGCCGTTGGGGCAGGCCGCCACACAGGCACCGCAGCCGATGCAGGTCGCGTTGTCGAACGCCACGTCGGCGTCGGCCTTGTTGACCGGGGCGGCGTGGGCATCGGGGGCGGTGCCCGTCGGCGCCGAGATGAAACCGCCGGCCTGGATGATGCGGTCGAACGCGCTGCGGTCGACGACCAGGTCCTTCAGCACCGGGAAGGCCTCGGCTTTCCACGGCTCGATGGTGATCGTGTCGCCGTCGCGGAACTCACGCATGTGCAGCTGGCACGTGGTGGTCTGGTAGGTCGTCTGGCCACGGCCGTGGGCCGCACCGTTGATCACCAGACCGCACATGCCGCAGATGCCCTCGCGGCAGTCGGAGTCGAACGCCACGGGCTCCTTGCCCTCGACGGTGAGCTGCTCGTTGAGCATGTCGAGCATCTCGAGGAACGACATGTGGTCGCTGACACCGTCGATGGTGTACGACTCCATGCGGCCCTCGGAAGCCGTGTTCTTCTGGCGCCAAATGCGCAGTGTGAGCTTCACTTGTAACTCCGTTGCTTCATCTCGACGAACTCGTACTCAAGGGGTTCCTTGTGGAGGATGGGCTGGTTGCCCGCACCCGTGAACTCCCACGCCGAGACGAACGCGAACTCGTCGTCGTGGCGCAGGGCCTCGCCGTCCTCTGTCTGGGACTCGGCGCGGAAGTGGCCGCCGCACGACTCACGGCGCACCAGCGCGTCGACGCACATCAGCTCACCCAGCTCGAGGAAGTCGGCCACCCGGCCGGCACGCTCGAGCGTCTGGTTGAGCTCCATGGCCTCACCGGTGACGTGCACGTCGGTCCAGAAGACCTCACGCAGGTCACGGATCAGACCGATGGCCTTGCGCAGGCCCTCCTCGGTGCGCTCCATGCCACAGTACTCCCACATGATGTTGCCGAGCTCCTTGTGGATGGAGTCGACCGTGCGGGAACCGTTGATCGCCAGCAGACGCTGCGTACGCTCCTGGACATCGGCGACCGCCTCGGCCACGGCCGGGTGGGACTCGTCGATGCGACCGTGCTTGGCGGCGTCGGCCAAGTAGTCGTTGATCGTGTTCGGCAGGACGAAGTAGCCGTCGGCCAGGCCCTGCATGAGCGCCGAGGCACCCAGGCGGTTGGCGCCGTGGTCGGAGAAGTTCGCCTCGCCGGTCACGAACAGGCCGGGGATCGTCGACTGGAGGTCGTAGTCGACCCACAGGCCACCCATCGTGTAGTGGACCGCCGGGTAGATGCGCATCGGCACCTCGTACGGGTTCTCACCCGTGATCTGGCGGTACATGTCGAACAGGTTGCCGTACTTGGCCTCGACGGCCTTGCGCCCCAGGCGCTGGATGGCGTCGGCGAAGTCGAGGTAGACACCGCGGCGGCCTTGGCCGGCGACCTCCGGGCCGACACCGCGGCCCTCGTCGCACATGTTCTTGGCCTGGCGGGACGCGATGTCGCGCGGGACCAGGTTGCCGAACGACGGATAGATGCGCTCGAGGTAGTAGTCGCGATCTTCCTCGGGGATCTGGCGCGGGTCCTTCGTGCAGTCCTCGGCCTTCTTGGGGACCCAGATGCGACCGTCGTTGCGGAGCGACTCCGACATGAGGGTCAGCTTCGACTGGGACTCGCCCGAGACCGGGATGCAGGTCGGGTGGATCTGCGTGTAGCACGGGTTGGCGAAGTATGCGCCCTTGCGGTGCGCACGCCAAGAGGCCGTCACGTTGCAGCCCATCGCGTTGGTCGACAGGAAGAACACGTTGCCGTAGCCGCCGGTGGCCAGCACGACCGCGTCGGCCGTGTGGGCCTCGATCTTGCCGGTCACCATGTCACGGGTGACGATGCCGCGGGCGATGCCGTCGGCGACGATGAGCTCAAGCATCTCGTGGCGCGTGTACATCGTGACCGTCTTGGCCGCGATCTGGCGCTCGAGGGCCTGGTAGGCGCCGATGAGCAACTGCTGGCCCGTCTGGCCACGCGCGTAGAAGGTACGCGACACCTGCACGCCGCCGAAGGAGCGGTTGTCGAGCAGGCCACCGTACTCGCGGGCGAAGGGGACGCCTTGGGCGACGCACTGGTCAATGATGTTCACCGACACCTGGGCAAGGCGGTAGACGTTCGACTCGCGGGCGCGGTAGTCGCCGCCCTTGACCGTGTCGTAGAAGAGGCGGTAGATCGAGTCGCCGTCGTTGCGGTAGTTCTTGGCCGCGTTGATGCCGCCCTGGGCGGCGATCGAGTGGGCGCGACGCGGGCTGTCCTGGTAGCAGAAGTTCTTCACCTGGTATCCGGCCTCGCCCAGCGTCGCGGCGGCGGCGCCACCGGCGAGGCCAGAGCCCACGACGATGATCGACAGCTTGCGGCGGTTGGCGGGGTTGACCAGCTTGGCGTTGAACTTGCGCTGGTCCCACTTCTCGGCGATCGGGCCGGCGGGGGCCTTCGTGTCGCGGATGGGATCACCCTCGACGTAGACGGCATCGGCGTCGAGCGAGGAGCGGCCGGCCGGGGCGTTCTGGGACGACGTCTCGGGGCTCATGTCCTCAGCTGTGGCAGCGACGAATTCCTGCTGCTCGGTCTGGGGTTCGAGTTGCTCGGTCACTTGATCACTCCAAGGGCGATGGCGATGGGGCCGGCCAGGAAGCCGAGGAACAGCAGGGCGGCGACGAGCCAGGCGATGGTGTTCCAGGTGGCGCGGGCCTTCGGGCTGGTGTTGGCGCCGAGGGTCGCGAACGCCGACCAGAAGCCGTGGCGCAGGTGGAGCGCGACGGCGCACATGGCGATGATGTAGCTCACCAGGACCAGCGGGTTGTGGAAGCTCTCCACGACGCGCGCGTACGGGGTCGCCGCGCCGGGCGCGGTGTCGATCACCGGCACGGTGAAGTGGAGGATGTGGTAGATCACGAACAGCAGGATCGTGACGCCGCCCCAACGCATGGTGTAGGACGCATACGAACGCTGCAGCGAGTTGACCTTGGTGTAGCGCTTCGCGCCGCCCGCGGCCTTCTTGGCCCGGGACCACAGCGTGAACGCCGCCCACATGTGGATCAGGATGGCAGCCAGCAGCACGATGCGCGTGACCCAGAGGAGACCCTCGTGGGGCAGCATCGGCTCGCCCATGGAGCGCAGGTGGTGCGCGTAGACATCGAACTGGTACTGCCCGGCGTACTCCCCGGAGGTGTACTTGCCGAAGAACAGCTTCAGGTTGCCGTACATGTGGATGAGCAGGAAGCCAACGAGGATCAGCCCGCTGATCGCCATCGCGTACTTGCGCGCGACAGACGAGCGGGCCGCTCGCTGGTGAACGGTGAGTGTAGGTGTTGTTGTCGCCACGGCCTCACCTTATTCCCCCCGCACCGAGCACGCGTAGTAAGGCGGTCCAAAGTGACGCATATCTCGAAACTGTTATCTGCCCACAGTTGCGCCCGACGGATACGGCGGCGCCGACCCTCCTGCAGGCAGGATCGGCCCGTGCCGCCCTCGCCGTGCGACTAGCCGGTGCAGAGGAATCCCGACTGCTTCTCGGACGTGATGGTGCAGTAGCTGTGGCCGGCCTCGTAGGCACCCGAGTTGAGCGCCAGCTCCGACAGCGTCACCATCGTCAGGCCCTTGGCCTTGAGGTCGCGGGCGATCCCGGGCGCCGCGGCCACGGTGCTGTCGTGGATGTCGTGCATGAGCACGACGGCGTTCGGCTTGGCCGAACTCGCCGCGGCTTCTGTCGACATCGTGTTCTTCGTCTTCCAGTCGTTGGTGTCGTTGTTCCACTGGATGACGGCCATGCCGTTGGCGGCGGCGATCTCGTCGACGGCCTTGTTATGGGAGCCGTACGGCGGGCGGAGCAGCATAGGCGTACGCCCGTAGACCTCCTTCATGGCGTCGGCACTGCCCTCGAGCTCACGCCGCGCCTTGTCGGCGCCGGAGCGCGCGAGGTCGGGGTGGGTCATGGAGTGGCTGGCGACCTCCATCCCGGACGAGGCGATCAGCTTCGCCTGGTCGGGGTTCGCCTTGATCATCTGGCCGAGCTGGAAGAAGGTCACTGCCCCGCCCTCGGCGAGGAAGGCTTCGACCACCTTGTGGCTCTCGGGCCCGGGACCGTCGTCGTAGGTCAGCGCGACGCACTTCTCCTTGGCGCAGTCGACGCCGACGGCGGTCGACGGCCGGGGAACCTGATTGCCGGGGGTTGCCGACTTGGACGCGGTGATCGCAGGCGTCGCCGCGGAGCTCGGCGCGGGGCTGGCCGGCTTCACCGTCGCGTCGAACTTCGACGGGCTCTTCGTGGCGGCCTGGGCCGCGCGCCCGAACGTGGACAGCAGGGCATCGGCCTCCTTGGCAGGGACGACGAACCCGGCCGCCTGCTCTCCCACCACGCCCGGCGCGAACCGCACGACGACGTTGCCCTCGGCATCAAAGCCGAGAGCGGGACCGGTCCCCTGCGGGGCGGCCTCGGCGTCCATCGCGGCGGAGAGCTTCTTGGCGTCCGCGCCCTTGCCGGCCGCCTTCGTCACGGCGTTCTTGAAGGCCCCCCACTGCTGCGCGTCGATGAGGACCGGCGAGCTGTGAGCGCGACGAGACACCGGGTCGTACCAGACGACGACGGGGTTGGTCCGCTCGCCCTGGGCGCCGGTCACGGTGGCCGAGACGAGGATGCCCACGGCATCGGGGGCGGAGGCGATGACCTGGGTCGTGATCTTCGTGCCGGAAGCCTTCTCCTGGGCCGAGGTGCGCAGGAGGTGCTCGCGCACGACTTCCATGGCGCTGGACAGGGTGCGCGCGTCCTTGAGATAGGGCACCGTCGCCTCGATGCCCCGCGTGCTGTCGGTGTAGGTGTGGGAAGTGACCCCGACGAGGTTGGACGCGTCGACCGAAACGAACTCGGCCTTCGGCGGTGCGGACGGCGCGCTCGTCACGGGCTTGTCGCCGTGCGGCGCCTTGCCGCCGTTCGCGCTCGGGTCGCTGCCGCAGCCACTGACACCGAGCATCGCCGCCACCGACAGCGCCACCGCGGCGCGTCCGGCTCGCTTCGTCCAGACCATGTGAGACCCCCGTCTTCCCGACCCGTCGCCGGGCGCGACGAGACGTGCAAAGGCTAGGCGGCGATCCGCCTGACCCGAAATCCACGCGCGGCGGTTCATGGAGAATTCACCGTTGGGGGGTGATCTCCTCGTCCGGACCGGGGAAGTGACAGGCGACCCGTGCGCCCGAGGGCGACAGGCGCAGCGGGGGCTTGTCCGCACAGCGTTCCTGGGCCCGCCAGCAGCGCCCCCGGAAGGGACACCCCTGCGGCTCCTGCGTCGGTGAGGGCAGGTCACCCACGAGCAGCCGGCGCCGGGCCATGCCGCGCGCACGTGGATCGGGCACGGGCACGGCCGAGAGCAGTGCGGACGTGTAGGGGTGTTGGGGAGCGCCGAAGATCGTCTCCGCGTCTCCCTCCTCGACGAACGTCCCAAGATACATGACGGCGATCCGGTCGGCGATGTGGCGGACCACGCCCAAGTCGTGGGCGATGAACACGTACGCCAGCCCCAGCTCGCCCTGGAGCCGTTCCAGCAGGTTGACCACCTGGGCCTGCACGGAGACGTCGAGCGCAGAGACCGGCTCGTCGAGCACCAGCATCCGCGGTTCGAGCGCCAGCGCCCGGGCGATACCGACGCGCTGGCGCTGTCCACCGGAGAACTCGTGCGGGTAGCGGGAGGCCAGCGCCGGCCGCAGCCCCACGAGGTCGAGCAGCTCGTGGGCGCGTGCCAGCCGTGACGCCCGGTCCCCGATCCCGTGGATCTCGAGCGGCTCGGTGAGGATGTCGGCCACCGTCGAGCGTGCCGGCAGCGACGAGTAGGGGTCCTGGAAGACAAACTGCATGTCACGGCGCACCGCCCGCAGTTCCCGACGCGGCAGCCCGCCGATCTCGCGGCCGTCGAAGCGGACACTGCCCGAGGTCGGGCGGTGGAACCCCATCAGCGTCTTGCCGACCGTCGTCTTCCCGCAGCCGGACTCCCCCACCAGCGCAAGGGTCTCCCCCGGACGCAGGTCGAAGGAGATGTCGTTGACCGCGTACACGGTGTCGGGCTTCTTCAGGAACCCGCCACCCACCTTGAAGTGCTTGACGAGGTGGGAGACCTCGAGCAGCGGGGCGCCTTCGGGGACTGTCTCGCGGTTGGGGCCCGGCTCGCGCGTGGAACCGGTCTGGCGACTGCCGGGGGTGGCCGTGGTGCTCATGCGCGCTCCTCGTCACGGTCGATCGTGCCGGGCGCGGCGGGATCGGCCCCGGCGAGCTCGGCGTGGAAGTGGCAGGCGGTGCGACGCCCCGGCCCGATGTCGACCAGCGGCGGCTGCATCGCGCACTCGGCGCGTCCGCCGCTCAGTCGACAGCGCGGCTGGAAGGCACAGCCGTCGGGCAACGACCGTGGGTCCGGCGGCTGTCCGGCGATGGCACGGAGCACGTCGCGGCGGTCGTCGACGCGCGGGAGCGACTCGAGCAGACCCAGCGTGTACGGATGGCGCGGCGCGTGGAAGATGTCGTCCACCGGTGCCTCTTCCACCACGCGACCTGCGTACATGACGACCACGCGGTGCGCGACCTCGGCGATGACCCCGAGGTCGTGGGTGATCAGCACCATGGCGGAGCCGTTCTCGTCCTGCATACGCTGCAGTAGGTCGAGGATCTGCGCCTGGACGGTCACGTCGAGCGCGGTGGTCGGCTCGTCGGCGATGATCAGCCGCGGTCGGTTGGCGATGGCCATCGCGATCATCGCACGCTGTCGCATGCCGCCGGAGAACTGGTGCGGGTACTGGTCGACGCGCTGCTGGGGTGCAGGGATGCCCACGTCGTTCAGCAGCTCGAGGATCCTCTCGCGCCGGGCCGTGCGCGTACGCAGCTCGGGCGAGTGCCGCCGCAGCGTCTCGTCGATCTGGGCGCCGATGGTCATCACCGGGTTGAGGGCGGTCATCGGGTCCTGGAAGATCAGGCCGATCTCGCCGCCGCGGACCTCGCGCAGGCGTGGGCGGGACATGGTGAGCAGGTCATCGCCGTCGAACATCGCACGCCCCGAGACGACCCGGCCGGACGACGGCAGCAGGCCCAGTGCCGACATGACCGTCACCGACTTGCCGGAGCCGGACTCCCCCACCACCCCGAGCGTCTCCCCCGGGGCCACGGAATAGGTCGCGCCGTTGACGCCGCGGACCGTGCCGTTGAGGGTGGTGAACTCGGTGGTGACCTCCTCGAGCGCGAGCAGTGGTCGCCGGGGGGCGAGGCCGCCGACGGGCTCTTCGCGACTCATCAGCGCACCTGCCTCGGGTCGACGGCATCGCGGAGCCCGTCACCGACGAAGTTCACGGCGAGGACGGTCAGGGCGATCATGATCCCCGGGGGCAGCCACATCCAGGGCATGTCGCGCAGGATCCGCAGGTTCTGGGCCTCGGAGATCATCGAGCCCCAGCTCGCGGCCGGCGGTGGTACGCCGAGCCCCAGAAAGGACAGGGCTGCCTCCGTGCCGATGACGGCGGCGGTCAGCAGGGTGAAGGCCACCGACGCATGCGGCAGCACGGCCGGGAGCATGTGGCGTACGAGGATGTGCCACGGTGTCCCGCCCAGCCCCTCGACGGCCTGCACCGAGTCCTGCTCGCGGAGCTGCATGGTGGTGCCGCGGGCCACCCGGAACGCCTGGGTCCACTGCAGGCACCCCAGCATCACGATGATCATGAGCACCCCGGAGCCGAAGAAGGCGACCACCACGATGATGACGATCATCGTGGGGAAGCTCTGGAAGACCTCGGTGATGCGGGTCAGGAGCGCATCGACGCCCCCTCGGAAGTAGCCGGCCATCATGCCCAGCACGATGCCGATGACCGTGGCCAGCAGAGCCGCGGCCAGTCCGATGCTCAGCGACAGCCGTCCGCCGTGCAGGAGACGGGCGAGGACGTCACGTCCGGCGGAGTCAGTCCCCAACGGGTGACCGGCCCCCGGCGGCATGCGGTAGGAGCCGGCGTCGACCGCGTTCGGGTCGACCGTGTACAGCAGCGGGCCGGCGAACGAGACGACGACGAACACCACCAGCACGGCGGCACCAATCATCGCGAGGCGGTGGCTGCGGAACCGGCGCCAGGCGAGCTGGCGTGGTGTGAGCTCGGGGGTCGGTTCCCGCACGTCGGGGCGGGTGGCGGCGGGCTGCGCGGGGATGCTCTCGGTCACGGCGTCCTCCTAGATCCGGATCCGGGGATCGACGACGGCGTACAGGATGTCGGCGACCAGGTTGGACAGGACCACGAGGATCGCGATGAACATCACGAACCCCATGAGCATCGGATAATCGCGGCCGTTGATCGAGTCGACGGCCAGCCGCCCGAGCCCCGGCCAGGCGAAGATCTGCTCCACGATGACGGCGCCGCCGAACATCGTCGGGATGTTCCAGGCCATGACGGTGATGATGGGGATCAGGGCGTTGTGGACGGCGTGCCGCCACGTGATGCGCGACTCCAGCAGCCCCTTCGACCGGGCCGTGGTGATGAAGTCCCGGCCCAGCACGTCGAGCATCGACGAACGTGTCCACCGCTGGTAGGTCGCGGCCCCCTGGGCGCCGAGGATGAGCGCCGGGAGGACCAGATGCTTCAGCCCCTCCAGAACGCTCGGGTCGTCGGCGTTCATGCCCGAGGTCGGCAGCCAGCGCAGCTGGATCCCGAAGACGTAGATCGCGATGAGCGCCCCGAAGAACACGGGTACGCAGATGGCGACCAGCGACAGGAACGACAGCGTGTAGTCGGCCGCCCGGTTGCGGCGCAGCGCCGCGAGCACACCCCCTCCGATGCCGAGGACGAGGGCGACGAGGAGCGACGGGACGATCAGGGCCAGGGAGTTCTGCAGCCGCTCGGCCAGCACCACCGCCACCGACCTGCCGGACCCCAGCGACCGCCCGAGGTTGCCCTGCAGGGCGTCGGTCAGCCAGACCCCGTACTGGACGGGCAACGGCTGGTCGAGGCCCAGCGCGTGCCGGGCGGCGGCGATCTGCTGGTCGCGGTCGGGGCCGCTGAACTGGAGCGGGTCGAAGTACATCTCGACGGGGTCACCGGGGGCGGTGCGAATGAGCATGAACAGCAGCACGCTGATCAGCAGCAGCGTCACGATGCTCACGCCGAGCCGTTTGAGGACGAACCTGACCATCCCCCTCCTTTCGGGATCATGCCCACGGAGGGCAGGACGAAAACGTTGCGGCGTGAGGGGACTCCGGACCCCCGCACGCAGGGGGTCACTTCGACCAGGTCGCGGCGGTCGCCGTGATGGGGTTCGCCGCCGGGTCGATCCCCTGGACGGAGACGCCGGTGCCCCAGTTGAGCGTCGCGGAGTACAGCGGGAAGTTCATGACGTCCTCGTTGAGGATGCGGTAGGCCTTCTGGTAGGTCTCGGCGCGCTTCGACTGGTCACTGGTCGTCTGGCCCTCGGCCATCAGCTTGTCGAGCTCGGGGTTGCAGTAGCGCGCGATGTTCGGCCCGGCCGGGGCGGCCTGAGCGCAGGTGACGCGCGTCGACAGCAGGGACGGCTCGGGGACGGCCATCGTCAGCGGGCTGATGAGCAGGTCGAACCCGCCGGTACTGACGGACTTGTTGATCTCGGCGGCCGAGTGGGTGGTGATCTTGGCCTTGATGCCAGCCTCGTTGAGGTTGCCGTGGACGATGCGCATGACGGCGTCGCGGTCGGCCTGACCGGGCACGATGTCGAGGTTGACCTCGATGGACGGGTCCCAGCCCGCCTCCTTGAGCAACGCCTTCGCCTTGTCGACGTCGCGTCCGTAGGGGTTCGCGCCCCCGGCGACCGCCCACTCAGGGGCGAACATGTACGCGTTCACGACCTTGCCGTTGCCGCCGAGCACCGAGTCGACCAGGCCTTGGCGGTCGATGGCGTACATGATCGCCTGGCGTACGCGCCTGTCCTTGAGCTTGCCGGCGTCACCGAAAGAGGTGTGGAGGGCCATGACCTTGTTGCCGGGCTTCTGGACGATCTTGACGTTCTTGTCGTTCATCATCGACTTCACGTCGACGGCGGGGATCTCCGCGGCGTCAAGCTCCCCGGTGGAGACCTGCGAGGCGGCTAGATCGCCGGAGAGGTATTTGGCGTACACCTTGGCGAGCTTCGGCTTCGGGTTGTATGCCGGGTTGGCCACGAACTCGATCTGGTCGTCGGAGACCCACCTGCTGAACAGGTAGGGGCCGCTGCCGACCTTGGGCTCGCGGAAGGCGGCGTTTCCCTTCCACTGGTCGCGCGGCAGCGACTCGTAGACGTGCTTCGGTGCCAGGGCGGCCTCGGTGAGCAGCGCGGGGAAGCCGACGTTGGCGTTCTCCAGCTCGATCCTGAGGGTCTTCTCGTCGGGGGCGGTGATTCCCTCGACCTGCTGGGCCGCGCCGTCGCGGAAGGCCTTGGCGCCCTTGACCGCCAGCAGGTAGCCGGAGATGTAGGAGCCGGTCTTCTTGTCGAGGTGGGCCTCGAGCGCCCACTTCAGGTCGGGCGCGGTGATCGGGCGGTCGTCGCTCCACCGCGCGTCCTTGAGCTTGAAGGTGAAGCTCTTGCCATCGGGGGCGAACTCCCACGATTCGGCGAGACGCCCCTCGAACTTTCCGTCCACCCACGTCAGCAGCGGCTGGAATTGCAGGTGGACGACGGTCGCGTCCGCCCCGCCGCCGGCGTCGTAGGGGTTGATGCCCGAGGCCTTCTGGTAGAGGTAGAAGCTGAAATTCTTGGCGCCGTCACCCTGGCCCTGACCCGCCTTGGAGCCGGACTCGCCCGCCGGTGCGCACGCGGGCAGCGCCAGAAGGAGCGCCGTGGCCGCCGCCGCCATACATGTCTTCCTCGAACCCATGTCTCCTCCTCGGTGATGACGGCGCCTCCCGGCGCACCGACCTTCATGTGGATGTGTTGCCCAACTGTCGGGCGCGCGCATCGACCTGTCAAGGAACCACAGGTCGAGGTCCCCCAATCGTTACGGAGTTCCACACCCTCAGGCGACACGGGTCCAGGCACCGATGCCGCCGTTGAGCGGCACCTGGGTGGGGGCGATCCGCGCCAGGGTCTCCGAGACGGCGACCGAGGAGTCCGGGACCACCAGCGGCAGCACCGGCAGCCCGGCGTCCAGCGCGACGCCCACGGCCCGCCAGCGGCGTATCTCCTCATCGGGGGACGGCGCGGCGGTCGCGTCCCGCACCAGGGCGTCCAGCGCGGGGTCACAGACGACACGGTGGGCGCTGCACCCGACGAGGCCCTCCACCAGCCAGGGATGTCGCTGGGCGGGCCGCCAAGTCCCAACCAGCAGGTCGGCCGGGGTGGTGCCCTCCGTTGGCACCACCTCCGCTTGGACACCCACCTCGCCGAGCTGGTTGGTGACCGCCCGCCACAGCTCGGGGCGGGGGTCGTCCCGCGGTACGGCGATCGTCAGGACGCGTGCGGGGTCCCAGCCCGTCTCGGCCAAGAGGGCACGGGCACGGGCCGGGTCGTACGCCACCGCTGCGGGCGCCGCCCACTCCGTCTGGAACAGGACCGATCCTGCGACGCGGCCACGCCCGGCCAGCCCCTCCCTGACGAGTGCCGCGCGGTCGACGGCGTGGAGCAGCGCGCGGCGTACGCGGGGGTCGGCCACGGCCGTCGAGGCGGGGGCGAGCATCAGCAGGCCGTCGCCGGGAGCGGCGTCGAGGCGTACGCCAGCCGGCAGCGCGTCGGGCCGGAGGTCGTGGGCGTCGGCGACGTCGAGGCGCTGGGCGGCCAGCTCGCGTCCAGCATCGGCGCGCGCGACCGGGCGCGCGACGAGCCCCCTGAGCCGCTTGACCGGCGTCACGGGGCTTGGCACGAAACGGACCACGCCGTCGCCTTCCCACTGCGCAACGAGGTAGGGCCCCGAACCGACCGGGGGGTGCCGATAGTCGGCGGTCACCATGGCCTCCCGGTCGCGATAGACGTGGTGGGGCAGGACGGGGACGCCGATGAAGGCGTCGACGAAGCGGGGGTTGGGGTCGTCGAGGTCGACGCGCACCTGGCTGGGGCCGACAACCACCAGCCCGGCGACCGTCGGGGCGCGCCCCTCGCGGAAGTCGCGCGCGCCGGTGATGCCGAGCAGGAGGTCGGCGTACGGCGAACGGGTCCGCGGGTCGAGGTGGGCCTCGAGGGAGGCCAGTAGGTCGTCCGGGCTCACGGCGGTTCCATCGCTCCAGCGGTCGCGGGTGACGGTGAGCGTGACGGAACGGGCGGTGGCGTCGGGGGCCCAGCCGGTGACCATCCCGGGCACCGTGCGACCGTCGTCGCCGGAGACCATCGGGCGGAACTGGATCTGGGCGAGGCGCTGCTCGGCGCTGCCCTCGGCGGCGAACGGGTCGAGCGTCCGGGGGATCGCGGGCAGCTGGAGCACGACGGGGTCGCCGTCGAGCCCGTCGCGCAGGTCGCGGGCGCGCCGCGCCGTCTCCGGCGACACGGGGGTGCAGGCGGCCAGCGTCACGGCCGCCACGAGGGCTGCGAGCAGACGCCTCATGCGCGTCCCCCTCTCGTCCGGACCCGCCGTGGGTCGCCGGCCATCCTAGGCGCCGGGTCCGTCGAAGGCTCGCAGGTCAGCCGGCAGCAGGTCGGGTCGGCGCTGGGCGGTGATCTCGAGCGATCGCTCGCGCCGCCACTGCGCGATCCGCGCGTGGTGTCCCGAGAACAGCACCTCGGGCACGTCCAGGCCGCGCCACGACGGCGGCTTGGTGTAGACCGGGTATTCGAGCAGGCCGTCCTGGCCCGGGGCGTGGGACTCCTCGGTGAGCGACTCGGGGTTGCCGATCGCCCCGGGGATCAGCCGCACGACGGCCTCGATCATCACGAGCACCGCAACCTCCCCGCCGTTGAGGACGTAGTCCCCCAGACTGACCTCCATGACCTCCATGCGCGTGCGGGCGTGGGCGGCGACGCGGGCGTCGATCCCCTCGTAGCGGCCGCAGGCGAACAGCAGGTGGTCACGCCCGGACAGCGCATACGCCGTGGTCTGGGTAAACGGCACGCCTGACGGGGTGGGGACGACGAGCGTAGTGGTGTCGGTGGCCAGCGCGTCGAAGGCCTCGCCCCACGGCTCGGGCTTCATGACCATGCCCGCTCCCCCACCGTAGGGTGTGTCGTCGACGGTGCGGTGGCGGTCGTGGGTCCAGTCGCGCAGGTCGTGGACGCCCACGTCGACCAGTCCAGAGGCGATGGCCTTGCCGACCAGCGACAGCTGCAGCGGCGCGAAGTAGTCGGGGAAGATCGAGACGACGTCCAGCCTCATGCGCCGCTCCCGTCACCGACGGGTTCGTCGTCGTCGAGGTCTTCGAGCAGGCCCTTGACGTCGGCCAGGCGCAGGTGACCGGCGGCCAGGTCGACCTCGGGCACGAGCGCCTCGACGAACGGCACCAGGCGTACGCCGCCGTCGGTCGACACCTCCAGGAGGTCCTGGGCCAGGTGGAGGACACCGCGTACGCGGCCCACGCGCTCACCCGAGGCGTCGAGGACGTCGAGACCGACGAGCTGGCGGTCGTAGTACTCCTCCGCATCGGTCGGCGCCTCGTCGACAGGCACGTCGACCACGAGCACGCTGCCACGGACCGCCTCGACGGCGGTGCGGTCGGCGAGCTCGGCGAAGCGCACAAGCAGGCGGTCCTGGTGCCAGCGGTGGGACTCGACCGTCCAAGTCGTACGCGCGCCCTCGACACGCAGCACCGCGCCCGTGGCGAAGCGGCGCTCGGGCTCATCGGTGCGGAGCTCGAGGGCGACCTCGCCCCGGATGCCGTGGGCTCGGCCGACCTTGCCGACGATGACCTCGGTGGTGGTCATGGGGTTCCTCCGGTCAGGTGGGAAGCAGCGACCGCCCCGCTGCTGGGCAACGGGGCGGTCGTGGAGTTCGGACGTCAGTGACGACCGCGGCCGCGGGGCCGCTTGTCGACGTCGATGAAGTCGACCCGGACCGACTCGCGGCCAGCCAGCGCGGCCACGACGGTGCGCAGGGACTGGGCGGTGCGGCCGTTGCGGCCGATCACCTTGCCGATGTCGGAGGGATCGACCCGCACCTCGAGCATGCGTCCTCGGCGCAGGTCCTTGTCCTTGATCCGGACCTCGTCAGGGTTGCTGACGATTCCCCGGACCAGGTGTTCGAGCGCGTCGGCGAGCATGATCAGTCCTCGTCGGTCGACTCGGCCTTGTCGGCCTCGGCGTCGTCGGACTTGGACTCGTCAGCCGGCTTCTCGGCCTCGGCGGCCTTCTTCTTCGAGAACGCCTCGACGGTCGGCGAGTCGTCGGAGTTGGCCAGAGCCTTGTTGAAGAGCTCGGTCTTGTCGGCCTTCTCCTTCTGGGGCTCGACACCCGACGGCGTCTTGTCGCCGGTGTGCTTCTGCCAGTCACCGGTGCGCTTGAGGATCGCGACGACCGCGTCGCTCGGCTGGGCGCCGACCGACAGCCAGTACTGGGCGCGCTCGGAGTTGACCTCGATGAACGACGGGTCGTTCTTGGGGTGGTACTTGCCGATCTCCTCGATCGCACGGCCGTCGCGCTTCTTGCGCGAGTCCATGACGACGATGCGGTAGTGCGGCGTACGGATGGCGCCGAGGCGCTTCAGACGAATCTTGACAGCCACGTGTGTGGAATCTCCTGTATGGGTTGCTCCGGTCGGAGCGGGCGGGTGAGCCGTCCCTCCGCGTGTGGGGCACGGCGGCGAACGTCTCGGATGGATCCGGCCCGACGGCGATGAGAGGGCACCACCGGGCACAGAAGCAGCGTTCATTCTGCCACAGATCGGCGCCCGGTTTCCAACCGTCAGAACACGCGCACCAACCAGTACGCCAACCCCGCCCCGCCGGCGGCCGTGAGGATGCTGGCGAACGTGCCGAGGATGAAACGTTCGGCCGTGCCGTCGGAACTCTTGAGGTCGGGATAGCGGGCCAGCCCCTTCACCGCGACGATGGCGGCGATGCCCGTCGGGAAGCCCGACAGGATCGAGGCGTAGACGGCGATGCGCTCGAGCCAGCCGATCACCTTGCCGCCGCGCAGCTTGGCCCCCGCCGCCTCGGCGGCGGTCTGGCCCGCGACCGGCGTGGGCACGCCTCCAGACAGGACGTCGAGCTCGCCGAGGTCGGCGCCCGCCTCGACGTCGACGGCCTCGCGCAGCGCCCGCTCGGCCTCGAGCGCCTCCCTGGCCGCGGCGTCGGCGTCCACCCTCGGGACGTCACCCGCCGCCCGGAAGACGCGGCGCACGACGGGATCACCCAGCCACGTCACCAGCAGCCCGACCACGGCCACGACGCACACTTCGACGGCGACCCGCCCGATCTCACCCATCGCTCTCCCCCAGCTCCTCACCCAGGTGGTGGCGCACGAGCGCCGCGGCGCGCTGCGACTCCCGCCACGTCGCGCGCTCGAGGCGTTGACTCACCGCCGACTCCGTCACCCCGAGTGTCTCAGCGACCACTGACTGGACAGCGTCCTCACCACCTGCGGCCCGCAGCGCGTCGACGACCTCCCAGCCCTTGGGCGTCCGCCGGTCGAGGAGCGCGCGGAGCACGACGAGCGCGTCCTCCGCGTACGCCCTCGCGGCCCCGACGACGCAGATGCGTGAGGGGGCCCGCCCCGCCCGTTCGACAGCCTCCCGCGCCCTGACGTACGCCTCGCCGCGCGCCTCGCGGGTGGAGCCGATGCCGCCCAGGTCGTCGACGTGCCCCAGACCGATGCCGATCCGCCATCCGCGGTCACCCGCGGCGTCGAGCCGGGCGAGCCGCTCGACCACTTCGACCACAGTGACGGCATCGGCCGCCAGGCCCTGGACCTCGTCACCGGCGGTGCGCTCGAAGCCGAGGACGAGCCCGTCGACCCCCGCCAAGGCGGCGAGCGCGTCGGGGACCCGGTCGACCGAGCGGCGCGAACCCCGCTGGTCCGCATTGATCACGGCATACACCTTCACGCACCGATCTTAAGGCTAATTCCTGAATTGTTCGAGATGAAGGGAAAATCCTGATCTCCTCAGCCCACGACCCGCCCACGGAGCACGACGCGGCTGGGCTCACGCACCACGGAGATGTCGGAGCGGGGATCCCGCTCGAACACGACCAGATCGGCCGGTGCCCCCTCCTCCAGCCCCGCGAAACCCAGCCAGTTGCGGGCGCGCCACGAGCCGGCCCCCAGCGCGAACTCGTTGCCACCCACCTCGGCGAGCATCTCGATCTCACGGCCGATGATGCCGTGCGGCATCACGCCGCCCGCGTCGGTGCCCGCGTAGATCGGCACGCCGGCCTCGAAGGCCTTCGTGAACGTCTCGCGGCGGCGGGCGTACAGGTCGCGCATGTGCGCGGCGTACTGGGGGAACTTCTCCTCCCCGGAGGCCGCGATGTCGGGGAAGTTCTCGAGGTTGATCAGCGTCGGGACGAGCGAGACCTGACGCTCGGCCATCTTCGCGATCTGGTCGTCGCCGAGGCCGGTGCCGTGCTCGATGCCGTCGATCCCCGCGTCGAGGAGGTCATCGAGCCCCTCCTCCCCGAAGTGGTGCGCGGTGACGCGCGCCCCGAGCTCGTGCGCCCGCCCGATGGCGGCGTCCAGCGTGTCCTTCGGCCACAGCGGCTTGAGGTCGCCCTCGGCCCGGTCGATCCAGTCACCGACGAGCTTGATCCAGCCGTCACCGGTGGCGACCTGGCGCTCGACCGACTCCACGAGCCCCTCGGGCTCGACCTCGTCGGCGTAGTTGCGGATATAGCGCTTCGTCCGGGCGATGTGACGCCCCGCACGCACGACGCGCGGCAGATCCTCGCGCTCGTCGATCCAGCGCGTGTCGGACGGGGAGCCGGCGTCGCGCACGAGCAGCGCGCCCGCACCGACCTCGGCCAGGGCCTGCTCCTCGGCGACCTCACGCTCGACCGCCCCGCCCGAGTCCAGGCCGATGTGGCAGTGGGCGTCAACCATGCCGGGCAGGATCCACGCGTCGCGGCAGATCGTCTCCGCGCCCGCCACCTGCGAGTAGGTGATGTGGCCATCGACCACCCACAGGTCGACAGGCTGCTCGTCCGGCAGCACGATCCCGTGCAGGTGCAGGCGGGGCTTGGGCGAGCCGTCGTCGGCGCGGTGAGGCTGGGGATGGCGGTGGAGGTGGCCCGGGCCGTGGCTGTGCCAGCCTTCGTCCGCGCCGGGGGTGCCGTGAGGATCGTTCATGACCACAGCGTGCCAAAGACGGGGCCCCCTCGGGTAGGTGAACCTGCGATCCGTTTCAGGAACTCCCGCCACCGACAAGGGGGCGGGTCCTGCATTGGGGGTCGGCTGCTCGATCGAGTGGAACTTCGTGGATCTGGTGGTCACCAGCGAGACCGACGCGACGTTGCGCCTGTCGACGAAGGTCGGCGAGCGTCATCGACTGCGACGTCAGCGTCACTTCTGGTTCTTGAACATCTTCTGCAGCTCGGGCGGCAGCTGGAAGTCCTGCGCCGATCCCCCGCCCAGCGCCGACGGGTCGAACCCGCCCTGACCGAACGCCTCCATCGGGTTCGCCGCCGGGGCCTGCGGCTCCTGCTGCAGTTGCTGGTTGCGCTTGGCGGGGTTGCCGGAGACGCCCTTCTTGTTCTTGGCGGCCTTCTTCTGCTGGGCCTTGGCGCGCTTCGAAACGCCACCCGGCATGCCGGGCATCCCGGGCAGGCCGGCCGGCATCTGACCGTTGGCCAGCGCCGACATCATCTTGCGGGCCTCGAAGAAGCGGTCGACGAGCTGGTTGACCTCGGTCACCGTGGTGCCGGATCCCTTCGCGATGCGCGCGCGGCGCGAGCCGTTGAGGATCTTCGGGTCGTCTCGCTCGGCCGGCGTCATCGACAGAATGATCGCCTCGATGCGGTCGACCTCGCGCTCGTCGATGTTCGAGATCTGGTCCTTCATCTCGCCCATGCCGGGCAGCATCCCGAAGATCTTCGACAGCGGGCCCATCTTGCGGACGGCCTTCATCTGTTCCAGGAAGTCGCCGAGGCCGAAGTCGGAGCCGCCCTTCGACTGGATCTTCGCCGCCGCCTTGCGCGACTGCTCCTCGTCGAAGGTCTTCTCAGCCTGCTCGATCAAGGTGAGCATGTCGCCCATGCCGAGGATGCGCGAGGCCATGCGCTCGGGGTGGAAGACGTCGAAGTCCTTCATGCTCTCGCCCGACGAGGCGAACATTATGGGCTTGCCGATAACCCGGGCGATCGAGAGCGCGGCGCCACCGCGGGCGTCGCCGTCGAGCTTGGTGAGGACCACGCCGTCGTAGCCGACGCCGTCGGCGAACGCCTGGGCCGTGTTGACCGCGTCCTGGCCGATCATCGCGTCGACGACGAACAGGACCTCGTCGGGGTTGACCGCCGCCTTGATGTCGGCGGCCTGCTTCATCAGCACCTCATCGACGCCCAGGCGGCCAGCGGTGTCGATGATCACGACGTCGTAGAGCTTGCGGTCGGCCTCGACAATCGCGTCGCGGGCGACGGCCACGGGGTCGCCCCAGCCACCGGGGTTGGCGGCCTCGGCCTGGGAGGTGGCGCCAGGGTGGGGCGCAAAGCAGTGCACGCCGGCGCGCTGGGCGACGACCTGGAGCTGGGTGACGGCGTTCGGGCGCTGGAGGTCGGCGGCCACGAGCAGCGGCGAGTGGCCCTCGGACTTCAACCAGTACGCCAGCTTGCCGGCCAGCGTCGTCTTGCCCGCACCCTGGAGGCCGGCCAGCATGATGACCGTCGGCGGCCGCTTGGCGAAGCGGATCTCGCGGGTGTCGCCACCGAGGATCGCAACGAGCTCCTCGTTGACGATCTTGACGATCTGCTGGGCAGGGTTGAGTGCCTCGGAGACCTCGGCCCCGCGCGCCCGCTCCTTGACGTTGGCGATGAACTCCTTGACGACCGCCAGGTTGACGTCGGCCTCGAGCAGCGCGATGCGGATCTCACGTGCGGTCGCGTCGATGTCGGCGTCGCTCAGCTTGGTCTTTCCACGCAGGTTCTTGAACGTGGCGGACAGGCGATCGGACAGTGTGTCGAACAACGTGGTCCCTCGGTCGTGGGGCGGAGATGCAGGTGCGACTCCCCAGATTACAAGGTTTCGGGCGCCCGCGGGGGCGCGCGTGCCCGGGTCTCCCGCTGCGGTCCATCACCAGGAAGCCGTGCTCGTCGGCGGCGCGGGCGATCGTCTTCACAACGGGCGTCAGCTTCATCGACTCGATGTCGAGGTGGGACGGCAGCTTCATGTATTGGCCGGTCGAGATCGCGCCGTCGCCGTACGCGTGGTCACCGCCGTCGGGTCGCCGGCCGGCTCGGCGTCCCATTCATGACGTTGTTGGGCAGGCTCAGCGCGATCGGGTGGTCGATGTGGCCGGCCTTCAGCTCGGCGACTGTGACGGGGCTTCAGCGGCGACCGTACTCGCGGCCGGCTTGGGTCACGTGCCAGACGATGGCATCGCTGCGGGGATCGAGGGGCACGTCGGCGGGGAACTCCTGGTACGCCGGCGAGGTGCGGTCCCCGGAACCTCTTGCCCCCTTCAGGACCGCTCGAGACCGCGGCAGACGGCCAGCAGGGAGTCGGCACTGCGGGCCCACGTGTAACGCGCGGCATTGGGCGGGCCGGCCGCCGACAGCTCGGCGCTGCGGACGGGGTCGCGCAGGCGTTCCCAGGCCGCCGCGATGTCGCGCGGCGAGTCGGGGTCGAACAGCTCGGCCGCTCCCCCGGTGACCTCGCGGAAGATCGGGATGTCGCTGCAGGCGACGGGGGTGCCGGCCGACTGGGCCTCGATGACCGGCAGGCCGAACCCCTCCAGCCGACTCGCGGTGACCAAGCATCGTGCATCACGCAGGAGCTCGGCGTACTCCTCGTCGGTGACGCCGCCGTGGAAGACGACTCGCTCGGCACACCCCCGCCGTGCGGCGTGGGCCTCGAGCTCCGCACGCTGCTCCGCCGGGATGCGCGACAGGAGGTGGAGCGTGACCTCCGGGGCGTGGGCCAGGGCCTCGATGAGCCGGGGCACGTTCTTGTGCTGGGAGAAGACGCCCATGTAGACCACGGAGTCGCTCGACGCGTGGTCGGCGGGTGCCCCCGGAGGCGGCGCGAGGAGGCGCACCCCGTTGGGGACCACGTCCCACGCACCCCGCGGGAAGGCCTCCTTGAGCTCCGCGGCGGCCGTCTCGGACACGGTCACCAAGTGGTCCGCCTGCAGCAGGCACAGCCGCATGAGCACCTTGCTGCCGTAGAACACCCGCCACCCCAGGCGCGCGGCCGCGCCGATGTAGCGAGGGGGTTGCGGGTAGTGGAAGGGGATGAGGTCATGGACGGTGAGCACGAGGCGGTAGCGGTGGGGTGCGAGCCCCATGAAGAACACCGGGCAGAACACGACGTCGGGGCGGAGGCGGCGCAGGAGCAATGGCAGGAAGACCTCGCGCCACGCCGTCACGCCCTGGGGGTCGTGGCAGCGGAACGTACGCAGGCCGGGGATGTCGTGGCCCTGTTCGTCGTTGCACACCAGCGCGACGAGGTCGATGTCGGGCCGGTTAACCAGCTCGCGGGCGAGTTCGGTGGCGTAGCGGGAGATGCCGGCGATCTCGGGCCCCGTCCAGCGCAGGTCGATGACCAGGCGCACGCGTTCCCCCTCCTCGAGCCGATCGCACCCCTCGTGGGCGCCCGTCCACCGTAGCGTCACAGGCCGTTGGTCCGCCCGAGCCACGCCAGCGCCTCGGGCAGGCTCGGCGCGTAGGTGCGGAAACCGTGGCCTCCGTGGCGCCGGAGGGGGTGGGGACGCGGGTGGTGGGCGCACCGCCGGGGCCCGGGGTGGGGATCGGCTCGTCGCGGTTCTCGATGACGGGGGCGGGCGCGGGCCGGCCGAGGAGGTCTCGCCAGGTCGGATAGAAGCGCAGCCAGTCGTTGATGAGGACGAACGAGGTCACCACCGCCAGCAACTGGGCGAGCACCAGCACGGACCACCGTCCGACGGCCTCCCACCAGCGGCGCGGGGAGGGGCGTACGCCGACGCGCCAGCGGGTGGCCGACCACGCGGGGGTGTGGCGACCCTCGCGCCGCGGGGCCCATACGGCCAGGGCGGGCAGCGCCAGGGTGAGCGCGACGGCCAGCCCCGGGCTGGTGAGTTCCACCGATCAGGCCTCGAGGAGCGCGTCCACGAACTCTTCGGCGTCGAACGGCGCGAGGTCGTCGACGCCTTCGCCCAGGCCGACGAGCTTGACGGGGACACCGAGTTCACGCTGCACCTGGACGATGATGCCGCCCTTGGCAGATCCGTCGAGTTTGGTGAGCACGATGCCGGTGACGTCGACGACCTCCCGGAAGATGCGGGCCTGGACGAGGCCGTTCTGGCCGGTGGTGGCGTCGATGACGAGCAGGACCTCGCTGACGGGCGCCTTCTTCTCGATGACGCGCTTGACCTTGCCGAGTTCGTCCATGAGGCCGGTCTTGGTGTGCAGGCGTCCCGCGGTGTCGATGAGGACGACGTCGACCTCCTGCTCGACGCCGGCCTTGACCGCCTCGAAGGCCACCGAGGCGGGGTCGGCCCCCTCCGCCCCGCGGACCGTCGGGACGCCGACGCGGCCCCCCCAGGTTTCGAGCTGGTCGGCGGCGGCGGCCCGGAAGGTGTCGGCCGCGCCGAGCAGGACGTCCTTGTCTTCGGCGACGAGTACGCGGGCGAGCTTGCCCGCGGTGGTCGTCTTGCCGGTGCCGTTGACGCCGACGACCATGACCACGGCCGGGTCGTCACCGTGTCGCTCGATGTTCAGCGAGCGGTCGAGGGTGGGGTCGACGACCTTCACGAGTTCTTCGCGCAGGATGCGCCGGGCCTCGGCGGGGTCGGTGACGCCGTCGACCTTGAAGCGGGTCCGCAGGGAGTCCACGAGTTCGGTGGTCGGGCCGACCCCGAGGTCGGACTGGATGAGCGTGGCCTCGAAGTCGTCCCAGGTGTCGTCGTCGACCGTCCCGCCGGACAGCAGCGACAGCAGGCCGCGCGACAGCGGGTTGTTCTGGCCCGCGAGCCGGGCGCGCAGACGCCGCAGGCGCGTGCCGGCCGCCTCGGGGCGCTCCAGCGTGGTGGTCGCCGGGCCGGCCACGGGGCTGTCGACGATCGACTCGTCGACGCCGGGGACGACCTCGCGGCCGATCTCGTCGGTCTCGCCCGTGCCGGGAGCCAACTCCTCGCGTCGGGTGCCGCGCCCGAGCGCACGGTTGCGCGCGACCAGCGCGCCGACACCGACGAGGAGCAGCGCCACGACGGCGCCGATGATCAGGTACAGGGTGGTGGGATCAGACACGGGGCCATCCTAGGCGGACGGCGCGTCCCCCACGGCCATCGCCGGTGACACCAACGGTGACCAACTCGAAGGTCTCCACACCCGCCGCGAGAACGCCCAGCCGCTCAGCCACCGGCGGGTCAACGCCACCATCGCCGGGCGCCCCCCGACGTCATGTTCCCCACGCAGATCACGGCCATCGTGGACACCCTGCACCACATCCGCGACACGGCCACCCCCGCCGCAGGTTGAGCCGTGTTCACCTGCAGGTAACGAAACACACCCCGGCATGTCAGCCGCCGGCGACAGGTTGTTGGCTTCCCGACCACTAACCGGAGGTTTCCTTGTCTGCCATCCCCCACGGCCTGCGGCGAGCGATCGCCGTGGCCACCTCGGCCGCGCTGCTGTCGGGATCACTCGCCTCGCTGGCGGTGACCCCCGCGCACTCGCTGTCCCCAGCCCCCGCCCTCGTCGTCACCGAGATCGCCCCCGACGTGACCGGTGTCGACCTCTACGAATTCGTCGAGGTCCACAACCCCACCAGCAGCCCGGTCGACCTGTCGACCATGAAACTGGCCTACATCTATGCCGACTCCGACGACCGCACGAAGGACGTCGCCCTCGGCGTACCCCCCGGAACGACCATCGCGCCCGGTGAGCGACTCGTGCTCTGGGTCGACTACACCAACTCCACCGTCGACACCACGACGAAGACCGAGCAGGACTTCCGCGACTTCTGGGCCGCGAACGGCCAGCCCGGGACCGCCTATCGCGTCGTCCGGATGACCGGGCAGCCGGGCCTCGCCAACGGCGGCGCCCGCGGCATCCGCATCTCCGATGCCACCGGCACCGAGATCAGCCGCTCCTACTACCCGGCCGGCACGACGGGCATCAACCGGACCGCACACTTCGACCACGTCCCCGCGACGACCACGTCGACGACCCTCACCCTGCCCAACGCCGTCGCCACACCCGGTGCCCCCAGTCCCACACCGACCCCCACCCCCACACCGACCCCCACCGCCACACCGACCCCATCGCCCAGCGCGACGCCGACGACCGTCCCGACACCGACGCCGACCCCCACGCCGCCTACGCGCAACTGCACCCCCGCAGCGACCTCGTTGCTGCAGATCACCGAACTCGTCGTGGATTCGGCGAACGTCGGCGGCTCCGACGGGTACGAGTTCATCGAGGTCACCAACACCTCCGACAAGCCCGTGGCGTACGCCGACTTCCACCTCAACTACCTGTACCCGCTGGAAGACCTCACCAACAGCTCGGTCGCGGCGTGGCCCGCACGCCCCGGCGATCCGGTCATCCAGCCCGGTGCCTCCCTGGTGCTGTGGATCAAGAACGGCCCCAATGACGCACTGACCGCCGCCGACTTCAACGCCTACTACAAGACGACCCTCGCCGCGGGCACCCAGCTCGTCGAGGTCCACACCGGCGGCATGGCCAACGGCTCCCCGCGCGGCCTGGAGATCGTCACCAACACGAGTACGCCGATCAACCGCGCGTACTACAACCTCGCCGGAGCCGACGACGTCGACCTCGACCGGGGCATCCAGTACGCCACCGACCCGGCCGACCCGCTGCGCCAGCGGCTGATCGGCAAGGCCCCGGCGACCCCCGGCGCCACCACGCCCGAGCAGACCCCGCTGTGCGTCGCGACGCCGGCCGACACCACCGCCCCGGCCGTGACCGACTCCACCGCCAGCGACATCGCCCCCGGCCAGGACTTCACGTTCTCGGCCACCATCACCGACGACGTCGCCGTGCGGACCGTCACCCTGTGGACCAAGAGCGACGTCGACCAGGCCTACACCCCCACCACGGTCGCGGCCGGCCCCGACGGGACCTACCGCCACACCGTCGCCGCCGCCGACCTCACCGGCAAGCGCCACGTCGACCACTACTGGACCGCCGGCGACGGCACCCACCTGACCACGTCGCCGACGACGCGCTCGACGGTCACCGGCGTCGACACCGCCCCGCTGGGGCTGTCCGTGGTCGAGGGGCAGTGCCTGCGGGGCACCACGACCGTCTCCGCGGACGGTCGCGCCCGCTCGCAGGGCCTGCGCCTGTCCGTGGCCGGACACGACGTGACCGGACAGACCACGCCGACGCTGGGCGGCGAGCCGGTGTTCGCGATGGAGGCCGGCAACGTCGACACGTTCTTCAAGAACGGCATCCTCGTCGGCCCGGAAGTCCTGAAGATCTTCGAGGACGGCATCTACTCCGGCACGAAGACGATCTCCACGCCCGTCCCGCTCAAGCACGTCCGGCAGGGCGACGAACTGGTGGTCTCGGTCTATGCGGGCACCAAGGCCAAGCCCGCCATCGACCCGAACGAGAACAACGACGACTTCACCATCCAGAACCTGCGCCTGGTGCTGCCGGATGGTCGCACGCTCACGCCGACGAACTACACCGACCCGACCCGGGTCCTGCAGATGGGTGACTCCGCGGGCAAACTCGACTTCTTCGACGCCCACTTCACGCTGCCCGCCGACGCGTTCACCGCGGTGGGGTACGCGTGGGACACCACGACCCTCCCCGACGGGACCTACCCGGTGACAGCCACCAACGGCACCGACACGCTCACCCGCCAGGTCTGCGTCGACAACACCGGCCCGGTCATCGACACGCCGCTGGTCGACGGCAAGGACTACCAGGGGCCGATCACCCTCACGGCCACGGCGACCGACGCGGGCGCCGGGGTCGAGCGCGTCTCGGCCACGCTCGACGGGCAGCCGGTCACGCTGCCCCACGACACCTCGTCGGTCCAGCTGTCCCCCGGCGAGCACACCTTCGTCGTCACCGCCACCGACAAGGTCGGCAACACCTCCACCCGCACCGTCCGCTTCACGACCCCGGTCGAGCAGCCCGGCGTACGCCTGGAGGCGCCCGAGGACTTCGGGATCGTCCCCTGCACCCCGGCCGAGCTGGCCGCCACCGTCGTCGACCCCAGCGGTGACCAGACGGCGGTGTCGTTCCTTCGCGGCACCCGCCTGGTGCCCGGCATGCCCCAGGTCGGGGCCTACGAGGGGCGTACGCGGATCGCTGCCCAGCCAGACCGCACCGACGCCACCCGCGTCGGTGATCCGGCCGCGCTGGCGGCCGTCGACCAACGTTCGGTGACCACCGAGTCGTCCGACCAGCTGCCCTACCAACTGTTCGAGGTGGCGGTTCCGGCCGATGCCGGCCCCGACCACCAGGCCCGCATCCGGTGGACCGGCGCCGCCAACGCCAACTCCCGCGTGGTCATGTCGGTCATGAACACCCGCACGGGCCAGTGGGAGAACGTGGCTCAGCGGGTGACCGGGTCGACCGCGCCGTTCACGCTGGAGGCCATGGTCCCGGCCACCGACCACACCCGTGACGGCCGCATCCAGGTGCTCGTCCAGCACTCGGTGGGCTACGCCGGGGAGAACCTCAGCGGCCGGGACACGGCCGTCACCCCCGCCCACCCGGACGACACGCCGCGGTCCGCGTACGACTTCACCTTCGGCTGGGAGTCCGACACGCAGTACTACAACGCCAACGACGCGTTCTACAAGCACCAGCTCGGCATCCACGACTACTTCCTGGACCGCCGCGCGGAACTGAACCTGCAGTACGTCTTCCACACCGGCGACATCGTCGACAACAACCTGATCGCCCACCAGTACGAGAACGCCGACCCCGCGTACGCGAAGCTCGACCAGGCGCGGCTGCCCTACGGGGTGCTCGCGGGCAACCATGACGTGTCGCACCAGCTGGTCGACTACACCCAGTACGGCCAGCACTTCGGCGAGGCCCGCTACGCCGGCAACCCGTGGTACGGCGGTTCCCACCAGAACAACCGCGGCCACTACGACCTGCTGTCGGCAGGCGGCATGGACTTCGTGATGCTCTACATGGGCTGGGGTCCCGGGGACGAGCAGATCGCGTGGATGAACGACGTGATCCGCCGTTTCCCCGAGCGCAAGGTGATGATCAATCTGCACGAATACATGCTCACCACCGGTGGTCTCGGCCCGATCCCCCAGCGCGTCTTCGACGAGGTCGTACGCCCCAACCCGAACGTCATCACCGTGTTCTCGGGGCATTACCACGACGCCTACCACCGCACCGACGCGCTGGACGACAACGGCGACGGCACCCCGGACCGCACCGTCCACTCCGTGCTGTTCGACTACCAGGGACTGCCGGAGGGCGGCCAGGGTTACCTGCGGCTGATGCACTTCGACAACCGGTCGGGCCAGATCGTCTCGCGCACCTACTCGCCGACGCTGGCCGACTACGACTCCAGCGATCCCAACCTGGAGCCGCAGCACCAGGAGTTCACGATCCCCTACGCCGACCTGGGGTTGACGCCCGCGACGAAGTCGCTGTCGACGGACGCGCTGAGTGTCGACGTGCTGACCGCCCAGCCGATCGCCACGTTCCCCGACGTGGCCAGCGGTACGCGCCTGACTGCGACCTGGGCGGACGTGCCGGCGGGGTCGAACGGCTGGTACGTCGTCGCGCGTGATCCGCACGGCGGCGTGACCTACTCCGACCTGCGTACGCTGCGTCGCGGGGAGTGCGGCACGCCGGGGACCCCGCCCGCATCCCCGCTCCCGGACGGGAACGGCTCGTCGCCGACGCGACCGGCCGGCGGGAGCCCGGCACCGCAGCCCGCCATTCCCGGCGAGCGGCCGGCGCCGGCCCCGAAGCCGGTGGATCCCGGCGTGCGACAAGACCGTGGCGGGCTCGCCGCGACGGGCGCCTCCGACGCGACCCCGGCGTTGGCCGGGCTGCTGGCTCTGCTGAGCGGCGCAGCGCTGGTTCGACGCCGCCACTGACCCCGGTGCACGACGGGGCCCGACCAGATCGCTCTGGCCGGGCCCCGTTCCGGTTGTTCGGGCGTGTGCGGAGGTGTCAGCGGAAGGCGCGCTGCAGGGAGGCGGGCACCTCTGCCTCGCCGTTCAGCGCCATGGCCGCGCGTGCGAAGGCGTCGGCGACCTTCGGGTGCTGCTGCTTGCCCTTGCCGCGCATCCCGACGGCGACGGCACCGATGACGAACGTGCCGACGAGCACGACGAAGAGCATGGACAGGATGATCGAACCCATGGGGAAGGCCTTTCGGAGGGTCTGGACCGGGGAAGGTGCTGCCGACGACCAGCTGGCAGGCGTGTCCATTGTGACCCGTGTGACTCGTGTGACTCAAACGGGGGACGATCACGATCCGGTGACGTTGTGGGCCCGGGCCTCCGCGATCAGTCCTTCAGGCGCTGGGAGATCACCGTCGACACGCCGTCCCCGCGCATCGTCACGCCGTAGAGCGCGTCGGCGATCTCCATCGTCCGCTTCTGGTGGGTGATCACCAGCAGCTGCGAACTCTCGCGCAGCTGCTCGTAGATCTCCAGCAGGCGCCCGAGGTTGGTGTCGTCGAGCGCGGCCTCGACCTCGTCGAGAATGTAGAACGGGCTTGGCCGCGCGATGAACAGCGACACCAGGAACGCAACGGCCACCAGGGACCGCTCCCCGCCCGATAGCAGCGACAGCCGCTTGACCTTCTTGCCGGCCGGCCGCGCCTCGACCTCCACACCGGTCGTGAGCCACTGCCCCGGTTCGGTGAGGACCAGCCGCCCCTCGCCCCCGGGGAACAACGTGGCGAAGACCTGGGCGAAGGCGGTCTCGACATCGACGTACGCCTGGGCGAAGACCTTCTCGACGCGGTCGTCGACCTCGGCGATGAGATCGGTGAGGTCCTTGCGCGTGCGCTGCAGGTCGGCGAGCTGTTCGGACAGGAACTGGTGGCGCTCCTGCATCGCGTCGAACTCCTCGAGCGCGAGCGGGTTGACACGCCCCAGGACCGAGAGGTTCTTCTCGGCGCGGCGCAGCCGCTTCTCCTGCTCGGCCCGCACGAACGGCACCGGATCGGGCCGCTCGTCGTCATCGGTGAGCGCGGAGCCGTCCGGTCGGGTGAGGAGGGGCACCGGAATCTCGGGGCCGAACTCCCCCATCAACGTCTCGGCGTCGAGGCCGAGCTCCTCCATGGCCTTCTCGGCCAGGTTCTCGACGCGCATGCGCTGCTGGGCGCGGGCGATCTCGTCGCGGTGGACGGTGTCGACGAGCTTCTGGAGCTCCGCGGACAACTCGCGGGAGCGCTGGCGTGCGGCCGACAGCGCCTGCTCCGCCTCGATGCGTGCCTGCTCGGCGCGGCGGCGTCGCGCGTCGGCCTGGTCGCGGGAGCTCTCCACGCGGTCCACGAGCCACTCGGCGGCGGTCTTGACGGCGCGGGCGACCTCGGCCTCACGCTCGAGCTGGCGCCGACGTGCGGCGGCGCGCTCGCGGGCCTGCCGCTCGTTGGCGGCCGCTCGGCGCAGCGCGTCGGCGCGGCCGGACAGTCCGCGTACGCGCTCCTCGACCGTCCGCAGCGCAAGGCGGGCGTCCATCTCGGCCTGACGCGCCCGACGGGCATCGTCGGCGAGCCGGTCGCGCTCGGCGGGGTCGACCTCTTCGTCGATGTCCTCCGCCGACGCGTTGGCCAGCCGCACCTCCAGCTCCGCCAGCTTCGCCGCGTCGGCGTCCTGGCCCTCGCGGGCGCGTGTGATCGAGGCCTCGAGACGTTCCGCCTCACCGCGTGCCTGATTGGCGGTCGACTGGAGCTGGCCGAGCTCCTCGGCGAGCGCGGCCATGGCGGCGTCCGACTCGTGGAGGCGAGCCACGGCCACCTCGACACGTTCGGAAGCCTCAGTGAGCCGCCCGGCGACCTCGCCGAGCTCGAACCGGACGCGCTCCAGGGAGTGGTCGGCGGCCACGAGGCGCCGCTCGGCCTCGTCGACCGCGGCTTGGACCTCGATGAGCGACTGCTTGTTGCCCGAGCCGCCGGAGGCGAACCAGGCCGACAGGATGTCCCCGTCGCGCGTGACGGCGGTGACGTCGGGCAGCTCACCGACCAGCCGACGTGCTGACGGCAGGTCGTCGACGACCGCTACCTTGCGCAGCACACGGACCACCGATCCCCACAGCTCGCCCTCGCACGTCACGACGTCCGCGGCGTAGCGGGCCCACGACGGCAGCGCCGGCCACGCCTCGGTGTCGTTCCCGACGCCCGGGACGAGGATCCCCGCACGACCCAGGTCTTCGTCCTTCAGCAGGTCGAGGGCGCCGACGACGGCATCGACGTCTACCATGGCGACGGCATCGGCGGCCGACCCGAGCGCGGCCGAGACGGCGGCCTCGAATCCCGGCTCCACCGTCACCAGCGCGGCCACCGAGCCCAGCAGCCCGCACACCCGGTCACCGGCGGCCAGCAGCGCGGCGGACGCGTCCTTGCGGTCGAGTCCGAGCCTCAGCGCCTCGAGCCGGGCCGCAGCGGCGGCCCGTTCCTGGCTGGCCGTCTGTTCCTGCTTCTGTAGCTCGGCGACCTCCTGACGCACGACCTCGAGCGCCTGCTCGGCCCCCTCGTGCTCGCCGTCGAGGTCGACCTCGCCGGCATCGAGGCCAGCAACCTTCGACTCCAGCGCGGTGAACTCCTTCGTTGCCCGCTCGGCGCGGTCGCGGGCGGCGTCTCGCGACTCCTCGAGGCGGTTGATCTCGGCGACCACCGCCTCCGAGCGCGAGCGCAGCGAGCTGACCTGGCCCGACAGGCGGGCCAGACCCTCGCGCCGGTCGGCCACGGCACGCAGGTGGTCGTTGAGCCGCTTCTCCTCCGCGGCGTGGGCCAGCTCGAGCCCGTTGCGTACGCGGGTGGCCTCGGCGAGGGCCTCCCCGCGCGTCACGGCTTCCTCGCGCAGAGCGGCCTCCTGGCGGCCCACCTCGTCGGCTTCGGCCTCCATCATCGCCGGGTCTCGGCCCTGGCGCTCCTCGGTCGCCTGGTTCGCCGCGTTGCGCACGCGCTCCGCGGCGATGGACGCGGTGGAGGCCACCCGTTCCCTCAGCGACGAGAGCGCGTACCAGGTCTCCTGGGCCTGCTGGAGCGCCGGCAGCCCGTCGCGTACGCCCTGCTCGGCGTCCGCCTCGACGTGGCGTGCCTGCTCCAGCGCCGCCTCGACCTGGGCGCGACGCGTGCGCAGCGCCTCCTCGTCGGCGAGGTCGGACTCGAGCGCGAGCCTCGCCTGGACGAGATCGTCGGCGAGCAGCCGGGCGCGGGCATCACGCGCCTCGAGCTGGATGACCGCTGCCTTGCGCGCGACCTCGGCCTGACGTCCCAAGGGCTTGAGCTGGCGGCGGATCTCCCCGATGAGGTCGTTGAGGCGGTTGAGGTTGCCCTCGGTCGACTCGAGCTTGCGCAGCGCCTTCTCCTTGCGGCGGCGGTGCTTGAGGACGCCTGCGGCCTCCTCGATGAACCCTCGCCGACCCTCGGGCGTGGCCTGCAGGATGGAGTCGAGCTGTCCCTGACCGACGATGACGTGCATCTCGCGGCCGATGCCGGAGTCGGACAGCAGCTCTTGGACGTCGAGGAGTCGGGCGTTGGCGCCGTTGATCTGGTATTCGGAGCCGCCGTTGCGGAACATCGTGCGCGAGATGGTGACCTCGCTGTACTCGATCGGCAGCGCGCCATCGGTGTTGTCGATGGTCAGCGACACCTCGGCGCGGCCCAGCGGGGCGCGGCCGGCGGTGCCGGCAAAGATGACGTCTTCCATCTTGCCGCCCCGCAGCGACTTGGCGGCCTGGGCGCCCATCACCCAGGCGAGGGCGTCCACGACGTTGGACTTGCCCGACCCGTTGGGGCCTACAACACAGGTGATGCCGGGCTCGAAGTCGAGCGTGGTGGCCGAGGCGAAGGACTTGAAGCCGCGGAGCGTCAGGCTCTTCAGGTGCACGGCTCAGTCCCGTACTTCGGCCTCAGGCAGGGGGTTGCCCTCTTCGTCGACGACCTCGGGCGCGACGGCGGGGGCCACCATCGGCAGGTCGATCTCGGGATGGGCGCGCTTGCCACGGACGGCCCGGAACGTCCACAGCTTGTTGACCACGAAGTTGATCGGCATCGTCAGCACGATCTGGACCAGGTTGGCCCAGTACAGCGCCGTCCGCAGCCCGCTCGAGTCGTCGAGCACCGGGAACAGCTGGCGGAGCTCGACCGGCGACCCGTGCCACAGCATCAGCTGGATGAGGATCTGGCCCACGGCGTACGCCACCGAGCCGACCGCGAGGAAGGGGAGGAACTCCTTCCACCATCCCGCGTGCTTGCCCGACTTGAACGTCCACGTCCGGTTGAGCTGGAAGTTCCAGATGTTTGCGACCAGGAACGCCAGCGTGGTGAAGATGACGAACCATCGGACGTTGAAGTCGGTCAGGGGGACGGGGAACGCCACCCCGCGGTAGTCACCGCCGAACAGCTTGCGCAGGATGATGAGGACGATCTGGTTGACCAGCACGCCGGACCCGCCGACGGCCCCGAACCGGATGAATTGCATCCAGTTGTGGCGGTGGCGCACGAAGACGTAGTGGGCAAGCTTGTTCACGATTTCACCACCCTAGACCGCTTCGAGCCCTTTGCTGAAACGCCACGAGGGGGACGCTGGCAGGAGGGGCAGAAGTAGGAGGACCTGTTCATGAAGGCCGTACGCCGGATCGCCTCCCCGCAACGGCGGCAGGGCTCGCCCTCGCGTCCGTACGCCTCGAGCGACCGCTCGAAGTAGCCCGACTCCCCGTTGACGTTGACGTAGAGGGCGTCGAACGAGGTCCCGCCTTGGGCCAGCGCCTCCGCCATGACGGTGCGGGCCGCGTCGAGCAGGCCCACCGCCGCCTTCTGGGTGAGCCTGGACGCAGGCCGTTCGTGGTGGAGGCGGGCACGCCACAGGGCCTCGTCGGCATAGATGTTGCCGATCCCCGACACCACGGTCTGGTCGAGCAGCACGCGCTTGACCCCGGAGCGCCGTGCGCGCAACCGCCGGGCGACCTCGGCGACGTCGTAGTCGGGTTCGAAGGGGTCGCGGGCGATGTGGGCGATCTCACCGGGCAGTTCCGCTCCCCCGGGAGACAGCGACAGGCCTCCGAACATGCGCTGGTCGACGAACCGCAGCTCGTCTCCCCCGTCGGTGAACTGGAGGCGTACGCGCAGATGCCGCGGGTCATCGGCACCCCGCGCCGCGGTGCGGAACTGGCCGCTCATGCCCAGGTGGACGAGCACGGCGTCGCCGTCGGCCAATGGGAGCCACAAGTATTTGCCACGTCGCCTCGGCTCGGCGAAGGTCCGACCGCGCAGGGTCACGGCGAAGTCGTCGGCGCCGGCCAGGTGGCGGCGCACGGGGCGCGGGTGGAGGACCTCGACGTCGGCGACGGTGCGCCCGGTGAGATGTCGCGCGAGCCCGCCGCGGACGACCTCGACCTCGGGCAGCTCGGGCATGTCAGCCCTTCGCGTCGTCGGTCAGCGACTCGTAGATCTTCTGCAGCTCGGCGAAGCCCATGCCAGCGGCCTCCTGCTCGGCCTGCTTCTTGTTGCGCCCCTTGCCAGGGCCGAACGAGAGGTCGCCGATGACGACAGTGGCCTCGAAGCGCTTGTCGTGGTCGGGTCCCGACTCGGTGATCTCGTAGTGGGGTACGCCGAGCCCGGCGTTCGACGAGAGCTCCTGCAGCGAGGTCTTCCAGTCGAGCCCCGCCCCGAGGTTGGCGGCCTCCTGCATGAGCGGGTCGAACAGGTGGTGGACGAACACGCGTGCACCGTCGATGCCGTGGGCCAAGTAGGTGGCGCCGATGAGCGCCTCCATCGTGTCGGCCAGGATGGACGACTTGTCGTGGCCGCCGGTGGTGACCTCTCCCCTGCCGAGCCGGATCAGGGGACCCACGTCGAGACTGCGTGCGACCTTGGCGAGGGCGCGAGCATTGACCACCGCGGCACGGAGCTTGGCCAGCTCACCCTCCGACAGGTCCGGATGGGTCGAGTACAGGTGGTCGGTGACCACGACGCCGAGGACCGAGTCGCCGAGGAACTCGAGTCGCTCGTTGGTCGGCAGCCCGCCGTTCTCGTACGCGTACGAGCGGTGGGTCAGGGCCAGCACGAAGAGCTGGGGGTCCACAGGGACCCCCAGCTCGGTGCACAGGACCTCGAAGCCGCTCGGGGCGGACTCGGCGCGGTCTGTGACGCTCACGGGCGAGCGTCGATCAGGACTCGAGGACCTGACGACGCGCGGTGCGCGGACCGTACTGGCCGCAGGCACCGCAGGCGGTGTGGGGCAGGTGCTTCTCGCGGCACGCCGGGTTGGCGCAGGTCACGAGGGTCGGCGCGGCGGCCTTCCACTGCGAGCGGCGGTGACGCGTGTTGCTGCGGGACATCTTCCGCTTGGGAACTGCCACTGGTCTCTCCTAGTCGTCGATCGGACCGGGTGGCCCGAAGGTGCACGTCGTGACGTGCGGGTCAGTCGTCGGAGGCCCGCTTGGCCCAAGCGGCGAGATCGCCCCACCGGGGGTCGATCGCGTCACCGTGGTCGTGGTCGGGGTTGTCGTTGAGGTTGAGCCCACAGGTGGGGCACAGTCCCTCGCAGTCGTCCCGGCACAGCGGCTGCAGCGGCATCTCCAGCACCACCTCGTCGCGCACGAGGGGCTCCAGATCGATCATCTCGCCCTCCATGCGGCTGGCCTCGTCCTCGTCGAAGTCGGAGCCGGGATGGACGTAGAGCTCCTGGATGTCGATCTCGAGGTCTTCCTCGATCTTGTCCAGACAGCGCCCGCACTCCCCGACCACCTGCACCTCGGCGGTTCCGGTGACCAGCACCCCCTCGACGACCGCCTCGAGCCTGAGGTCGAGCCGGATCGGCGACGTGGGTGGTACGCCGATTATTTCGCTGCCGATGCCCTCGGGTGCGTCGATGACGGTCTCGACCGTCATCATCGAACCCGCCCCCCGACCAAGGTCGTGGGTGTTGAGGACCAGCCCCGAGCGAGCCTCCGAGGTGCGATGCGAGGTCATTACCGTCCCTTCCACGAACGGGGGCACGACAGCGTCATAACCGACGCATCACTCTACCCGGAACGTGCCCTGAGACAAAACCGCGCGTTGACTCATCAAAGATGCCCGCGTAGGTAGGGTCGTTGACTCATCTCAAGATGCCCGCGTGGGACGACCATGCATGGATGGGGTTGTCGATGAGTGAACGTCGTGTGGTGACCAAGGCGATGAGGGTCAAGTACGCCAAGGGATCCAGGGCCGAGAAGGGCGAGGTCCTCGACGCGTTGTGCCAAGCCACCGGCTGGCACCGCGACCACGCCCGCAAGGCCCTGCGGACCGCGATCGCGTTGGGGGACCAGCCGCCACCACAGCGCAGGTCCCGCCCACCGGCGGTGAAGTACGACGACACCATCATCGAGGCGTTACGGGTGTGCTGGGCCGTGCTCGACGGTCCGACCGGCAAACGGCTCGGCCCGGCCCTGCCGCAGCTGGTGACCTCGCTGCGCGCCCACGGCGAGCTCGACCTCACCGACGACCAGGCCGCGCTGTTGTGTGGCATGTCCCCGGCCACCAACCTGATCGAACTCGCACGACGCCGCGGCCCCGTCCCACAACGCCCCAACCGCCCACGGCGTCTACTCCTCCAAACGCAAGATCAGCGCCCCCTGCACGCGGGCGTCTTGAGATGAGTCAACGACTCAAACCAAGCGGGCATCTTGACATGAGTCATCAGGATTGGCTCCCCCGGCGAGCCTCGTAAAAGAATCTCATAAAAGACGTCTAACTTTCAGAGTGACCTACCGCAACGATAACGACCCGGGTGCCCCCACAGAGGCGGCACCCGGGTCGCTTCTTTTCAGCCGGTCTATGAATCCCGGACGTCAGGGATCCCGGACGTCAGCGGCGATTGCGTCGCAGCGCCAGGGTTGTCCCGCCGGCTGCCAGAAGAACCACACCGATCCCAGCCACGGCCATGTCACGAGCATCAGCACCCGTGTTGGCCAGTCCAGGAGTTCCGGTGGCCGTCGGCGGCTGGCTAGGACCAGCCGGCCGCATGGGCGCGGGCGTCGCGGTCGGCGTGGGCGTGGGCGTGGGCGTCGCGGTCGGCGTGGGCGTCGCGGTCGTGGGCGTGGGCGTGGGCGTCGCGGTCGGCGTGGGCGTGGGCGTGGGCGTCGCGGTCGGCGTGGGCGTGGGCGTCGCGGTCGGCGTGGGCGTGGGCGTCGCGGTCGGCGTGGGCGTCGGAATGAGGTTCGCCGTGTTCGTCACGTTCACCTTGGTTTGGGTCTGGTTACCGATGCTGAACTGGGCGGTTGGCCCCGTGGCATTGTTGACGGTGAACTGGGGTTCGCCCCACGTGACCGTGGTGATTGCCGGATCGGTGGCAGCGGTGTTCTCACTCAGCGTGACGGTTGTGCCCACGGGCAGTGCTATGGGGTTGACCACCGTGCCGCCGGGGCTCACCGAAAGTTCGATCGGGTTGGACGGCGGCGTCCATCCGGGGTAGTCGGCGGCGGTCTTTCCCGCGGGGAGGACCCACGTGGCTTGGAGCTTGAACGCCGTGTTGCTCGGAATTCCCGAAGCGCCGGTACCCGTCAGAAACTTGGTGGCTTGGAAGTTGCCGAACCCGTCCTTCATCTCCACGGTGATGGTGAATGACTCGACGTAGGTCGCCTGGTTGGTGACGGTGTAGTCGGTGATCGGTGTCGTTGACTCGTTACGGTAGATAACTCCGGGCTGCACCTTGCCGCCATCGGGAATCGTGTTGTACGCGATCGTGTAGTTCGTGTCGCGGTTCAGTGACCCCGTGATGGTGATCGTCGCCTCAGTACGGGCTTGGTTGAACGTCACCGACAGCTTGGGTGCGCCGTAGTCGGTGTTGAGGACGGCACCAGTGGCATCGGTGACCGGCTCGGCAGACGAATCCGGATTAGTGGCACTGGAGTAGGCCCGCAATTCCCACTGGGTGGGATCGGTGACGAAAGTGTGGCCGGGCCCGAGCTTGTCGACGAAGGTGAAGTTGACAGCATCAGCGGACTGCCCCGTCTTATCGAGCACGAACGTGCTGCCAAAAGCGATCTGCCACGGCATCACCGTATCCGAAAGGCTCAGGTTCGGCTCCCATTTCCCAACCCACCAAGGGCTATACGTGGCATCGGTGTCGATGATGGGGGAACCGTTGGGCAGCGGCACAGGGGTCGCCTGTCCATTGAGAACAAAGTCAACCGTGTTGGTGGTCGTTGACTGGGTGGCCTGGACGATACCGGACCCCGATCCCTTGATGTCAGTTTTGCCCACGATGGTGTCGTTAAACGTGCAAACGACCTCGGTCTTGGAAATTACGCACTGCCCCGAGGATTTCCCAGATGCATCGCTCAGGGGAATGGTGGTCTCTTCCTTCATCTGAAGCTGGGGCGGCAGTTGGATTGAAAAAGAGTCGTTGGGCCGCGGATTGGCGTCCGAAGCGTCCCAAGTGAAGGTGAACTTAGCCCAGTTCCAGACATTCATGGTCCCCGGCTGAGACTCTCCGGTGGACGTCGTGCGTTCGAGAGATGTGATGTTGACAACAATGTTGTCGTTTTGAGCCGCGTGTGCAGGCGTAGCGTTTCCAGTGCCCAGCAGTGTTCCGAAGACTGCCAGTAAGACGATGAAGCCTATGTTGATCTTGCGTACCGACCAAACGGCCGATGGAAGTACTCTCATGATCTTTCCCCCTATCTTGAAGCGGGTCGCACCCCGCGGGCGTACTTTATCCGCCCCTCCTCTGAGGGTCTACTCGCGCGTTGACTCATCTCGAGATGCCCGCGTGGGACGACCATGCATGGATGGGGTTGTCGATGAGTGAACGTCGTGTGGTGACCAA
>NZ_BAAGXC010000005.1:0-11634 GCF_054780035.1 Mariniluteicoccus endophyticus
ACCAACGCACCCGCGACTACCGCGACAAGCACCTCGACGCCGGCTGGACCCTCGCAGCCGTCTACCGATCCCTCAAACGAGCACTCGCCCAAGAGGTCTACCGCGCCCTGACCGGCCACTGCGAGATCCCGAACTACACCGACCTACGACCCGCCCGCCAAGCCAAGAACATCACCCTCACCAACACCGCCGAAGCCTGCGGCACCTGGCCCGCACGAATCTCCGAGATCGAACTCGGCAACAGACGCAGCGACGACCTCGCCCACCGCTACCGAGAATGGCTCACAGCAGCTTGACACCAGATAGGAGCATCAGACCCCAGGCTGGGAAAACGGCCGCTACGGCTACCCCACCAACGAACCCGGCACAGGAACCACCGGCCAATACATCCAACAATTCCAAGGCGGCTGGATCACCACCAACCAACCCTGACCCAACCTGCTTCTCGTACCCGCGGGAACAGGTGCAGGGACTCTCCGAGTGCCCATGTCCACCTGCCCTGTTGATGAGGACGGACACGGGCGCTCAGGAGACCAACCCCCAGCCATCAAAGAACTCTGAGGTGGACGGGCCCGCAGCGGCGGGCATCACTAGACTCGGCCGCGTGAGCACCCACGAGCGCCCCCACACTCCCCAGGCCCGGCCCCGTCGGGCCGTCGACTCCGGGCCGTGGCCCGCGCCGCTGGCCACCGAGCCGGTCCACGCGACGGTCCGCGTACCCGGGTCGAAGTCCGAGACCAACCGCGCGCTCGTGCTTGCCGCCCTCTCCGACGGGCCCTCGACGATCCGCGGCGGCCTCGACGCCCGCGACACCCGCCTCATGCGCGACGGGCTGCGCGCGCTCGGCGTACGCATCGACGACGACGGCCCCCAGTGGCGGGTCACTCCCCCGGCCGAGCTGACCGCCGGAGCCACCATCGACTGCGGGCTCGCCGGCACCGTCATGCGCTTCCTCCCACCGGTCGCCGCCCTCGCCGAGGGCACGACGACGTTCGACGGCGACGACCAGGCGTACGCCCGCCCCATGGGCCCCCTGCTGGACGCCCTCTACGACATGGGCGCCGGCATCCCCGACGACGCGACCGGCCTGCCGCTCACGCTGACCGGCCGCCGCGACCTGCCCGGTGGGCGCATCCGCATCGACGCGTCGACGTCGAGCCAGTACGTGTCGGGCCTGCTCATGGTCGGCGCGCTGTGCGGGCGGGGCCTCGACGTCGAGCACGTGGGCGGAACCCTGCCCAGCCTTCCCCACATCGAGATGACCGCCCAGATGCTGCGCGACCGGGGCGTCGAGATCCACGAGCCGTCCGAGCACCGCTGGGTCCTGCGGCCCGGCACGATCGCCGCCCGCGACGTCACCATCGAGCCCGACCTGACCAACGCCGCCGTCTTCCTCGCCGCCGCCGCCATCACCGAGGGCCAGGTGACCGTCCCCGACTGGCCGCGGCTGACCACCCAGCCCGGCGACCTGATCCGCGAGGTCCTGCACGCGTTCGGCTCCGACGTGCGCCTCGACGACCACGGCCTCACCGTCACCGGGGGCCGCCGCCTCCGCGGCGTCGACCTCGACCTCGCCGACGCCTCCGAGCTCGCGCCGGTCGTCGCCGCCCTGGCCTCGGTCGCCCACGAACCCAGCCGGCTGCGCGGCATCGGTCACATCCGCGGCCACGAGACCGACCGCCTCGCCGCGCTGGAGGCCGAGCTGCGCGGCCTCGGCTCGGCGACCGACCAGACCGCCGACGGCTTGGTCATCCACCCGCGCGTGCTGCACGGCGGCGACTTCGCGACGTACGCCGACCACCGGATGGCCCACGCCGGCGCGCTCCTGGGCCTGATCGTCGACGACATCACCCTCGACGACATCGGGTGCACGTCCAAGACGATGCCGGAGTTCCCCGCGCTGTGGGCCCAGATGCTGCTCGACTCCGCGGCCTGGTCCGACGCCCATGGCCCCGGCACGGTCGACCAGGAGGGGGGCCGGTGAGCCGCCGCGGCGGGATCTACTCCGACGACCACGCGGGCTTCGACCGGCCGCGCAAGCGGACGCGCCCGCGTACCAAGGACCGGCCCGACTACTCCGACGCCGAGGTCGGGCTCATCATCACCGTCGACCGCGGCCGCTACCGCTGCCTGGTCCGCGACGACGACGGCGTCGCCCGCGAGGTGACCGCCATGAAGGCCCGCACGCTGGGCCGCAAGTCGTGCATCGTCGGCGACAAGGTGCGCCTCGTCGGCGACACTTCCGGCGACGAGGGCACGCTCGCCCGCATCGTCGAGGTCCTCGCCCGCGACACCGTGCTGCGGCGTACCGCCGACGACGACGATCCCTACGAGCGCCCGATCGTCGCCAACGCCGACCAGCTCGTCATCGTGACCGCGCTGGCGGATCCGCCGCCGCGTACCGGCATGATCGACCGCATCCTCGTCGCCGCCTACGAGGCCGACCTCGACCCCGTCCTGTGCCTGACGAAGGCTGACCTGGCCTCCCCCGACGAGCTGAAGGCGGCGTACGAACCCCTGGGCGTGCCCGTCGTCGTGGTCGAGCCCGGCGCCGACCTGACGCCCGTGCGCGAGCTCCTCGCCGACCACGTGTCCGTGTTCGTCGGCCACTCCGGCGTCGGCAAGTCCACGCTCGTCAACGCGCTCATCCCGGGCGTCGACCGCCGCGTGTCGCACGTCAACGAGGTCACCGGCCGCGGCCGCCACACCTCCACCTCGGCCATCGCGCTCGAGCTGCCCGAGGGCGCCGGCTGGGTCATCGACACCCCCGGCGTACGCTCCTTCGGCCTGTCCCACGTGCAGCCCGCCGACGTGCTCAAGGCCTTCCCCGACCTCTACGAGTACGCCGACCAGTGCCCGCGCGGCTGCACCCACGACGCCGAGGCCGTCGGCTGCGGGCTCGACGAGGCGTGGCGCTCCGGGGAGGTCCCGCGGGCCCGCGTCGAGTCGTTCCGCCGGATGATCACCGCGCGCTCCCTCCCCTACGAGCAGTGAGGACCCCGATGCCCGACACCTCCCGCGCCAGCTCCTGGACCGACGACCTGCGCCTGGCCCACCTGCTCGCCGACAACGCCGACTCCCTGTCGATGGACCGGTTCAAGGCCCAGGACCTGCAGGTCTCGGCCAAGCCCGATCGCTCGGCGGTCACCGACGCCGACGTCGCCATCGAGGAGTCGCTGCGCAGGACGCTGTCGCGGGCGCGGCCCCGCGACGCCATCGTCGGCGAGGAGGGCGGCACCACCGGCGAGGACTCCGCCGACGGCGCCCGCCGCTGGGTCATCGACCCCATCGACGGCACGTCGAACTTCGTCCGCGGCGTCCCGGTCTGGGCGACGCTCATCGGCCTCATGGACGGCGACGAGTGCGTCGTCGGCGTCGTCTCCGCGCCAGCGCTGGGCCGCCGCTGGTGGGGTTCGGCCGACGGCGGCGCATACACGGGGCGTTCCATCGCGTACGCCTCCCCCATCGCCGTCTCGCGGGTCGCCGACGTGGCCGACGCGTCGATGTCGTACTCGTCGATGGGCGGCTGGGTCGACGCCGGGCTCGGCCAGAACTTCGTCGACCTGATGCGGTCGTGCTGGCGCACCCGCGGGTACGGCGACTTCTGGTCCTACATGCTGCTGGCCGAGGGCGCCGTCGACATCGCCTGCGAACCCGAGCTGGCGCTGCACGACATGGTGGCCTGCTGCGCCGTCGTCGAGGCCGCCGGTGGCCGGTTCACCAACGTGGAGGGTACGCGGGGCCCTGTCGGCCCGGGAGCAGTCGCCACCAACGGCGTGCTGCACGATGTCGTACGCCGCCAGCTCGCCACCGGCGGTGTGGTCGATCCCGATGCCGATCGGCGCCGCGCGGAGAACTGAGGCTCCTCGTCTCGCTGGCGCTCGCTCGGAGAGCGGGTCTGCTCGGGTCAGCCGACGGCGCGCAGGCGTACCGTCTCAGGCAGGTCGCGCAGGGCCTGGGCCAGCTCGCGGACGCGGGCGCCCGAGACATCGGAGACCACGTAGCCGAGGTCGGCACGGGTGGCCAGCGTCTGGCGGTCGATGTTGACGCCGTGGTCGGCGACGACCTGGTTCATGCGGGCCAGCACGCCGGGGACGTTCTGGTGCATGTGGAGCAGGCGTACGCCGCCGAAGTTCTCCTCACCGGCGACCTGCGGCATGTTGACGCTCATGTTCGTCGAGCCGCCGAGGTGGAAGTCGCTCAGCTTGCCGGCGACGAAGAAGCCGATGTCCTGCTGGGCCTCCTCGGTCGAGCCGCCCACGTGCGGGGTGAGGATCACGTTGTCGAGGCCCTGCAGCGGTGAGCTGAACGGGTCACCGTTCTTCTTCGGCTCCTCGGGGAACACGTCGACCGCGGCACCGGCGACCTTGCCCGAGCGCAACGCGTCGGCCAGTGCGTCGTGGTCGACGACAAACCCGCGGCACAGGTTCAGGAACAGGGCGCGCTCGCGCATCATCGCGAACTGCTCGGCGCCGAAGAAACCGGCGTTGCCCGCGCGGCCGTCGACGTGGAGCGAGACGGTCTCGACCTTGCCGAGCAGTTCCTCGAGGGTGTTGCAGCGCTGCGCGTTGCCGAGGGCGAGCTTGTCGGCGACGTCGTAGAAGTAGACGCGCATGCCCAGCGCCTCGGCCAGCACCGACAGCTGGGAGCCGATGTTGCCGTAGCCGACGATGCCGAGCGTCCGGCCGCGGATCTCGTGGGCACCGGCGGCGGACTTGTCCCAGATGCCGCGATGGAGCAAGGCGTTCTTGTCGGTGAGGTGGCGGGCCAGCGCGACGATCTCGCCCAGCGCCAGCTCGACGACCGAGCGGGTGTTGGAGAACGGCGCGTTGAACACGGGGATGCCTGCGCCCGAGGCGGCGCGCAGGTCGATCTGGTTGGTGCCGATGCAGAAGGCGCCGACCGACTCCAGCAATGGTCGCTCACGGAAGACCCGCTCGGTGATGCTCGTCTTCGAGCGGATGCCCAGGATGCCGACCCCGTCGAGGGCGTCGATCAGCTCGGCCTCGTCGAGGGCCCCCTTGCGGGTCTCGACCTCGATGCCGCGCTCCTCGAAGACGTGGACGGCGGACGGGTGGATGTTCTCGAGCAGGAGTGCCTTCACGCCGCGATCCTAGCCCGGCGTCTCGCCCGGGGTCGGTGGTTCCACCCAGCGGGCGCGGGCTCACCGCTCCGTCGTGAGCCTCGGCACGGCGGCCAGCAGCTCGCGGGTGTACGGCTGCTTCGGGTCGGCGTACACCTCGGCGGTGGTGCCGGCCTCGACGGCCGAGCCCGAGCGCATGACCAGCAGCGTGTTGCAGACGTGGCGCACGACTTGGAGGTCGTGGGAGACGAACACCATCGTCAGACCCATCTCACGCACCAGGTCGTTGAGCAGGTTGAGCACCTGGGCGCGCACCGACACGTCGAGCGCCGACACGGGCTCGTCGGCGATGAGCACCTTCGGACGCGGCGCGAGGGCGCGGGCGATGGCGATGCGCTGACGCTGGCCGCCAGAGAACTCGTGCGGGTAGCGCTTCGCGGAGTCGGCGGGCAGGCCGACCTGGTCGAGCACCTCGCGCAGGCGCGCCGCCGCATCGGTGGGTACGCCCTCCTGGCCGCGGACCAGCCGCGAGCGCAGCGGCTCGGTGATGATGTCGCCGACCTTCATGCGCGGGTTCAACGAGCTGCGCGGGTCCTGGAACACCATCTGGACGTCGGCGCGCAGGAACCCCAGCTCGCGCTCCTTCAGCGCCTGGATCTCGCGGCCGTTGAGCAGGATGCGTCCCGACGTGGGACGGTCGAGGGCGGCGAGCATGCGGATGAGCGTCGACTTGCCCGAACCCGACTCCCCCACGATGCCCAGCCGCTCGCCGGACTGGACGGCGAACGAGACGTGGTCGACGGCGGTGACGGTGCCGCGACGGCCCGCGTACTCGCGCACGACGTCGTCGACGACGAAGACCGGGCCGCTCATCGCGGGCCCCCCTGGGTGCGGTCGTGGAAGTCGGAGACCACCGGCAGGCGCGTGCCGGGCTCGACCTGGTCGAGGCGGGCTGTGGCGAGCAGGCCCCGGGTGTAGCCGTGCTGCGGGTCGGCGAAGACCTCCGCATCGGGCCCGCGCTCGACGATGTGGCCGTCGAGCATCACCATCACGTCGTGGCAGACCTGCGACACGACGGCGAGGTCGTGGGAGATGAACAGGCACGCGGCCCCGACCTCGTCGAGCGAGCGGTCGAGCAGGCCCAGCACCTTGGCCTGCACGGTCACGTCGAGCGCGGTCGTCGGCTCGTCGCAGATCACCAGATCGGGCCGGTTGATCAGCGCCATCGCGATGACGACGCGCTGGCGCTGGCCGCCGGACAGCTCGTGCGGGAACGAGGCGGCGATGCGGTCGGGCGTGGGCAGGCCGACGGCGTCGAGCATCTCGAGCACGCGGTCAGAGTTCGAGCGACCGCGTACGCCGTGGAGGGCGAGCACCTCGGCGACCTGGCTGCCGACCTTCATCGTCGGGTCGAGGGCCGTCATGGGCTCCTGAAAGACCATCGACATGCGGTCACCGCGCAGCCGCGCCCACTCCCGGTCGGGCCGCCCGAGCATCTCCTGCCCGTCGAAGCGGATCGAGCCGGTGACGTACGCGTTCTCGGGCAGCAGGCCCATCAGCGCGAGCGACGTCACCGACTTGCCCGAGCCGGACTCTCCGATGAGACCCACGCGCTGGCCGGCCTCGATGGTGAACGAGATGCCGTGCACGGCCACGCGTCGCGAGCGCCCGAAGGCGACGGTCAGGTCCTCGACCTCGACGAGCGCCATCAGTCCGCCTCCTTCAGCCGCGGGTCGAGCAGGTCGCGCAGTCCGTCACCCAGCAGGTTGAACCCGAGCACGGCCAGCGCGATCGCCAGACCCGGCCACAGGGCCTGCAGGGGGTCGGTGAACAGGAAGGTCTGCGCCTCGCGCAGCATGCGTCCCCACGTCGGCTGCGGGGGCGGCGTGCCCAGGCCCAGGTAGGACAGCGCGGCCTCGGCGAGGATCGCGATGCCGAACGACACCGATGCCTGCACCCCCACGACTGGCGCGATGTTGGGCAGGACGTGACGTACGGCCGTGCCGAGGTGCGACGTGCCCGACGAACGGGCGGCGACAACGTAGTCGGCGCTCATCACCGACATGGTGGCCGCCCGCGCAACCCGGATGAAGGCCGGGACGGTCGCGATGCCGATGGCGGTCATCGCCGTCCACGTCGACCCGCCGAAGGCCGCCGCCAGGAGGATCGCGAGCAGGAGCGCGGGGAACGCGTACAGGATGTCGGCGCCGCGCATGACCAGCTCGCCGAGCCAGCCGCGCGCCATGCCGGCGAGCATGCCCAGCGGTACGCCGACCAGCGCGGCGATACCGACGGCGATCACGCCGACCATGAGGCACACGCGGGCGCCCGCCATGAGCCGGGAGAAGATGTCGATGCCGAAGTTGTCGGTGCCGAGCAGGTGAGGGAGTCCCGGGCCGAGCATGCGCTGGTCAGGCACGACGTGCTCGGGGTCGAACGGCGTCCACACCACGGCCAGGAGCGCGGTGAGGACCACGCCGGCCACGAGCACCGCACCGATCCACAGCGATGCGCGCTTCATGCCTCGGCCCTCTTCCCGCGCAGGCGCGGGTCGATGAGCAGATAGCTCAGGTCGACCAGCGCGTTGATGACCAGCACGGCCGCGACGAGCACCATCACGGTGCCCTGCACGACCACGAGGTCGCGCTGGCCGACGGCGTTGAGCAGCAGCATGCCGAGCCCGGGCAGCGTGAACACCGACTCGACGACGATCGCGCCGACGAGCAGCGTGGCGAGCTGGAGGCCGAGAACGGTGACGACCGACAGCGCGGCGTTGCGGATGCCGTGGCGGAACAGCGCCGACATCTGGCGGTGGCCGATCGCGCGGGCGGTGCGGAAGTAGTCCTCGCTCAACACCTCGAGGAACGCCGAGCGGACGTAGCGCACGAGCACCGACGCCTGGACGATCGCCAGCGCCAGCACGGGCAGCACCAGGTGGGCGGCCCAGTCGACCGGGTCGCGCAGGAACGGCACGTAGCCGTTGGCCGGCAGCCAGCGCAGGCGGACGGCGAAGACGTAGATGAACATGATGCCCGCCCAGAACGCGGGGATCGCCAGCCCGACCTGCGACAGCACGGACGCCGCGAGCCCGTCGGCGTGGCGGCGGCGTACGGCGGCCAGCATGCCCACCGGGATGGCGATCAGCAGCGCCAGCAGCATCGCCCCGCCCACCAGTGACAGCGTCACCTCCAGCTTGGCGCCGACCTGCTCCGAGACCGGGCGCCGCGACAGCACCGACGTGCCGAGGTCGCCGGTCGCCATGCCGCCCAGCCACTCGCCGTAACGGACGAGGAACGGGCGGTCGAGACCGAGCTTGGCGCGCAGCGCCTCCACGGCCTGCGGGCTCGCGTTCTGACCGAGCATCACCTGGGCGACGTCACCCGGCAGCGCCTGGCAGGCGACGAAGATCAGGAAGGAGGCCACGAGCAGGCTGGCGACAAACACCGCGAGGCGGCGTACGACCTGGCTCAGCACGGACATGCGGGAAACCCTATGGGCCACGTACGCCGGGGGCAACGAGCCGCGCCAGGCTGCGCACCGGCGGATTGGTCGCCGCAGGCATGGCCGACTGCATGCACATCGGCTACATGATGGCCGGCATCGGCGTCTTCTCGCTGATGTGCATCGTGCTCATGGCCGAGACACCCCAGCGTGCGATCAACGCCTGAGCCCCTCGTGCGTCCGGCCCGTCCGGCGTCACGACTTGCTGATCGTGGTGACGTCGAAGCTCAGCGTCGTCGCGTTCCTCGCCACGCCCGTGATGTTCGGGGTCGTGACCACCAGCTGCGGCAACAGGAACAGGAAGTCGGCACCCGCGTCGTCGGACAGGAGCTTCGCGGCCTGCTTCAGCTTTGCCGGCTGATCGGCGGCCGGGCCCGAGTCGGCCTCATTGACGAGGCGCTGGAACTCGGGGTTGTCGTAGTGGAAGTAGTACTGCGGGTTGGCGAAGCGCACGAGGTCGCGGGGCTCGACGTGGGAGACGATCGACATGTCGTAGTCGCCCCGGGTGAGCACGGTGTCGACCCAGCGGGCGGGGAACTCGAGCTGGTCGATGACGACCTCGATGCCGACCTCCTTGAGCTGGGACGCCACGAACTGACCGGCGCCGGTGGCGTACGGCAGCGTCGGGAGGCGCAGGCGCAGCTTCAGGTTCTGGACGCCGGCCTCGGCAAGAAGCTGCTTCGCCTTCGCCGGGTCGTAGGGGTAGGCCCCGGACAGGTCCTCGTACCAGGGGTCCGTCGGCGGCACCATCGAGCCGATGAGCGTGCCCTTTCCGGCCCACACCGTTTCGAGGAGCGCCTTGCGGTCGACCGCGTGGCGGATGGCTTGGCGTACGCGGGGGTCGTTGAGGCCCGGCGACTGGTTGTTCATCGACATCACGACCTCACCGTTGGTGGTGCCCTCGATGACCTTGAAGCGCGAGGCGTCCGCGAACTGCGGGAGCGCGGCCGGGGCCTGGATGTTGGAGATGATGTCGAGATCGCCGGCCAGCATGGCCGCGTTCATCGCGTTGGCGTCGGAGAAGTAGCGGAAGGTGACCTCGTCGAAGCGGGGGGCGGTCCCCCAGTAGTCGGCGTTTTTGCCCAGCGTCACAGTCGAGCCCTGGGCCCACTCCTTGAGCGCGTACGGCCCCGAGCCGGCGGTCCTGCTGGCCAGATCGTCGGTCGACTTCGAGTCGAAGACGATGCCAGCGGTCGACGACATGTCATAAAGCCAGAAGTTCGACGGGCGAGTCAGCGTCACCGTAGCCGTCTGGGCGTCGGTCGCCGCCACGCTCTCGACAACCGCCATCTGCTTCTTCAGCGCGGCGGTCGAGGCCGAGTTCTTGATGCGTTCGATGGAGAACTTCACGTCGTCGGCCGTGACCTGGCGGCCCGAGGCGAACTTGGCCGCCGGGTCGAGGTGGAAGGTGTAGGTCCTGTTGTCGGGGGTGACCTCCCAGCGCTGGGCCAGCAGCGGGCGCAGCTTGCCGTCGGAGTCGAGCTTCACCAGCGTCTCGTAGACGTTGTAGAGCATCACCTGGGCGATGGCCGCGGCATCGTTCGCCGTGGGATCCATCGTGGGCGGCTGGGCAGTGGCACCGATGGCAAGGGTCGCCTTCGACCCCGATCCCGACGTGCCCTGGCCGTTGGGGTCGGCGCAGCCGACGAGCGTCAGGGTCGCAGCAGCCACGAGGGCCACCAGATGTCGAACAGGACGGAACACGGGTCGCCTCCTCCACCGCGGCACCCGCGTGCCGCGCGCGTGGAGACACTTTAACCACCTGCCATAGTGGGAGCCATGGATGCTCGCCGGTTCCCGCTGCGCCAGATGGCGCTGCGGGCCTTCGACCTGAGCGAGCAGGGCGTACGCGCCGGCGCGGCCTCCCAGCGCCGCCGTGTCGAGCGCTGGCGCAACCGGCTGTGGATGATCTGCCAGTGCGCCTTCACCGCGGGCCTCTCCTGGTGGGTCTGCGCGCGGTTCCTGCACCACCCTCAGCCAGCCCTCGCGCCCGTCGCGGCCGTCGTCATGCTCGGCTTCTCGTTCGGCCAAAGGCTGAGCCGTGCGGTCGAGATCGCCGTGGGCGTGGCGCTCGGGGTGTTCTTCGGCGACGTCTTCGTGGCTCTGTTCGGCACGGGCCCGTGGAAGATCACCGTCGTCTGCCTGCTGGCGATGTCGGTGGCCACCTGGCTCGGCGCCCGAAATCTGATGATCATCCAGGCCGGTCTGCAGGCCATCATCGTCCTGACACTGATGCCTCAGCCCGGGCAGGGGGTGGACCGGTGGCTGGACGCGGTGGTGGGCATCGCGCTGGCCCTGGTGGTGACAACGGTCGCGCCCAGCTCGTCGGTGTCGAGGCCACGGCTCATCGCCGCCGAGGTCCTCAACGAGGCCGCCGAGACCCTGGCCCGGATCAGCGAGGCGCTCGAGTCCGGCGACCCCGAGCTCGGCGACGAGATGCTCAACCGCGCCCGGCGCAGCGAGGAGGTGTTGGGCCGGCTCAGCGAGGCGTCCGACGAGGGCCTGGCGGTCGTGCGCTACTCGCCGTTCCTGCGCTCCCAGCTGCCGCACATGCAGGACATCGCCGAGCTGGTCGTCCCGCTGGACCGAATGATGCGCAACCTACGCGTTCTCGCGCGACGCTCGACGATCGCGCTGTGGGGCGGCGAGGAGATCCCCCGCTCCTACCGGATCCTCATCTCCGCGCTGGCCGACGAGATGCGCTACTGCGCTGGCGAGCTGCAGGCCCGCCGGATCCCGGAGGCCGCCCGCCCCCGGCTGGTCGCCCTCGGCAAGGAGAGCTCGCACCTCCAGCTGGCGCACAGCCTGTCGTCGGTCGTAATGCTCGCGCAGGTGCGCTCCATGCTCGTGGACCTGCTGGCCCTCACCGGGCTCGACTATGGCGACGCCCGCGAGATGATCCCCGACATGGACTGACCGCCACGGCTCCTCCGGCCAGGAGCTCCTCACCGTCCGGACATGGGAGAAGGCCCCCAACCGGTTTTGCGGGTTCTAACGGTCCTCGCAACACCTCGAGTTTTGGGGAGTTGCGAGGACTGTGTCGATTGAGG
>NZ_BAAGXC010000006.1:0-51858 GCF_054780035.1 Mariniluteicoccus endophyticus
CCCGCTCTCACAGCCTGACCCCCAACGAAGGAACACCCACCGCTACACCACTACCCGGGACTTGACCGTCGGTCCACGTCGGGCGGCGCCTGGGGCGTGACGCCACCAGCATCGGGCCCGCCGGTCGGAGGCGCGTACGCGACTCCTAAGGTCGAGGGACCGGACACGAGGAGGAACCATGACCGAGCAGGACCCCACCGAGGGCCACGTCGACCAGAGCCGGCGCGCCGGCACCGACGAGGGCACCACCACCGAGGTGCGCGAGATCGTCGGCCAGTCCACCGGCCGCAACGGGCGCCCCGGTGCGAAGGCCGTCCTCGACAACGACAGCGCCAAGATCGTCGCGTTCGAGTTCGCCGCCGGTGACGAGCTGCGCGAGCACGCGGCGCGTCACCCCGTCCTGATCCAGGTGATGCGCGGCCGCGTCGAGTTCACGCTGCCCGACCGCACGATCGAGCTGCAGCCCGGTGAGGTGCTCCACCTGACGCCGATGCTGCGCCACGCCGTGAAGGCCGTCGAGCCCACCACGCTGACGGTGACGATGCTCCTGCCGCACGACTGAGCCCGATCGTCCCCATCCGGCCTCCAGAAGCGCCCGCACGGGCGTGTCGTCGCGGCGTCGGGACGATCGAGCTCGCGCAGCTCAGTCCAGAACCGTGACCGGCATGCGGACCGCGGCCTCGCGCAGTGCCGCGGCGACGTCGACGAGCAGGTCGCGGTGGACGTGCGTACGCCGCCAGACGAGCGCGATGTCACGGTGGGGTGCGGGGTCGACGAACTCGCGCAGCACCAGCCCGGGGTTCGGCTGGACGGGGGACGAGACCGCCAGCCGCGGCAGGAGCGTGACACCCACGCCGGACGCAACCATGTGGCGCAGCGTCTCCAGCGACGTGGCCTGGAACCCGCGTCGCTCCTGCGCGCCGGACAGCTTGCACACCGCGAGCGCCTGGTCGCGCAGGCAGTGGCCGTCGCTGAGCAGGAGGAGGTCCTCGCTGGCCAGGTCGGCGGACGCGACCGGTCCGGCGGTGGCCATCTCGTGGTCGGCGGGTGCGGCGAGGAGGAAGTCCTCGCGCAGCAGCGGCTCGACGTGCAGCGACTCGTCCAGCACGGGCAGCGCGACGAGCGCGGCGTCCAGCGATCCCGCCCGCAGCGAGTCCAGCAGCACCTCGGTCTTGTCCTCGGTGAGCAGCAGCTCGAGGTCGGGGAACGCCTGGTGAAGCGGTCCGACGATGTGCGGCAGCAGGTACGGAGCGAGCGTCGGGAAGGCGCCGATCCGCACCGACCCCGCGTGGGGCGACTGCGCACGCTGCGCGATCTGCCGGATCTCCTCGACCTCGGCGAGCACGCGCCGGGCCCGGCGTACGACCCGCTCACCGGCGGCGGTGAACAGGACCTGCCGGGAGCCGCGCTCGATGAGGTCGACCCCCAGCTCGGCCTCCAGCTTCTTGAGCTGGGTGGACAGCGTCGGCTGCGAGACGTACGCAGCCGACGCCGCCCGACCGAAGTGACGGTGCTCGTCGAGCGCGACCAGGTATTCCAGGTCTCGGAGGTTCACGCGAGGCTGGACTCGTTCGGCACGTTGTCGCGCTCGCCGGTGTCGGCGGGCTCGCTGCCGACCTGGGCGGGCGCCTGGCGGATCATGTGGTCGAAGGCCGCGAGCGCGGCGGTGGCGCCCTGGCCCATCGAGATCACGATCTGCTTGTACGGCACGGTGGTGCAGTCACCGGCCGCGAAGATGCCGGGGATGTTGGTGGCGGTGCGGTCGTCGACCTTGACCTCGTGGCGCTCGGTCATCTCGACGCCGGAGTCCTTCAGCCACTCCGTCACCGGCAGCAGGCCGATCTGGACGAAGACGCCGGTGACGTCGATCTGCTTCTCCTCACCGGAGGTGCGGTCCTCGTACTTCAGGCCCGTCACCTGGCCGCCATCACCGACGACCTCGGTGGTACGCGCCGACGTGATGACGTCGACGTTCGACAGCGACTCGAGCTTGCGGAGCAGGACGGTGTCGGCCTTGAGCTCGTCGAGGAACTCGACGACGGTCACGTGGCCGACGACACCGGCGAGGTCGATCGCGGCCTCGACACCGGAGTTGCCGCCGCCGATGACGGCGATCGGCTTGCCCTTGAACAGCGGGCCGTCGCAGTGGGGACAGAACGTGACGCCCTTGTTGCGGTACTCCTGCTCGCCGGGGACGCCGAGCGTACGCCAGCGCGCGCCCGTGGAGATGATGACGTTCTTGGCCTGCAGCTCGCCGCCACCTTCGAAGACGACCTTGTGGAGGCCACCCTCCTCGGAGGCGGGCACGAGCTTCTCGGCGCGGACGGACTTCATGACGTCCATCTCGTAGCGCGACATGTGGTCCTCGAGCGCGGCGGCCAGCTGCGGCCCCTCGGTGTAGGGAACGGAGATCAGGTTCTCGATGGACATGGTGTCGAGGACCTGACCGCCGATGCGCTCGCCGGCGATGCCGGTGCGGATGCCCTTGCGGGCCGAGTAGATCGCGGCCGCGGCGCCGGCGGGGCCACCGCCGACGACGAGCACGTCGAAGGGATCCTTCTCGTCGAGGCCCTTCGAGGCGCGCTCGGCCGCACCGTGGTCCAGCTTGGCGACGAAGTCGGCGATGTCCATGCGGCCGGAGCCGAACTCCTCACCGTTCAGGTAGATGGTCGGGACGGCCATGATGCGGCGCTCCTCGACCTCGCTCTGGAACAGCGACCCCTCGACGGCGGTGTGCTTGATGTTCGGGTTCAGCACGGCCATCGCGTTGAGCGCCTGCACGACGGTCGGGCAGTTCTGGCACGACAGCGACATGTAGGTGACGAACTCGTACTCGCCGGGCAGGTTCTTGACCGCCTCGACGATGTCCTCGGACTCCTTGACCGGGTGGCCGCCGACCTGCAGCAGTGCCAGGACCAGCGACGAGAACTCGTGGCCGAGCGGGAGACCGGCGAAGCGTACGGCGATCTCCGGCTGGCTCGGGCGGACGATCGCGAACGACGGCTTGCGTTCGTCGTCGTCGACCCGCTTGTGGGTCACCTTGTCGGAGCACGCGGCGATCTCGTCGAGCAGCTCCGCCATGTCCTTCGACTTGGGCAGGGAGTCGTCGAGCGAGGACTGCAGTTCGATCGGCTCGCGCACGTTCTCCAGGAGCTGCTTCAGCTGGGCGATGAGGTCTTGGTCGAGCACGTTTCCTCCAAATGGGTACGCCGATGTACGCCGGGTCCGGCGTACGGTCTTGACAGGTTCGAGTTCTGGACGCGGCAAGCGATTCGGCCGGGCCGAAGAGCCAGCGATGTTCAGACCTCAGGTGTCCCGCCTCCAGCGAGCGCAGCGGACTCCTCGTCTCGCTGCGCTCGCTCGGAGAGCGGTGGTGATCAGACCTGAATCAGATCTTGCCCACGAGGTCGATGCCCGGCTTCAGCGTCTGGGCGTTCTCGGCCTCTTCCCACTTGGCGGGGCAGACCTCGCCCGGGTGGTTGCGGACGTACTGGGCGGCCTTGACCTTGCGCAGCGTGTCCTCGGCGCGACGACCAACGCCCTCGCAGGTGACCTCCATGGCCTGGATGACGCCATCGGGGTCGATGATGAACGTGGCACGGTCGGCCTGGCCGGCGCCCTCACGCATGTTCTGAAAGTTGTTCGTGATGACGCCGTTGGAGTCGTTCAGCATGTAGTAGTTAATCTTGCTGATCTCTGCGGAGGCGTCGTGCCAGGCCTTGTGCACGAAGTGGGAGTCGGTCGAGACGGCGAAGACCTCGACGTCAAGACCCTTGAGCTCCTCGTAGATCTCGGCCATGTCGGCGAGCTCGGTCGGGCAGACGAAGGTGAAGTCGGCCGGGTAGAAGATGAACACGGCCCACTTGCCGAGCACGTCGGCGTCGGAGACCTCGACGAAGTCCTTCTCGGTGGCCTTGAAGGCCATGGTCTTGAACGGGAGGATCTTGGTGTTGATGAGCGACATCTGGGTCTGTCTCCTTCGTCAGTGGTGGACTGCTTTCGATAAGAATCGTATATCAAACCGGCAAAGTTTGACAGCCAGAGTCAATCGTTTGTGACAATCCTTGCGATAGGCGTGACCTATGCGAACTATCCACTTCGATCAACCCTGACCGGGGCCAGACACCAGACTGCCCCACGCCTCCGACAGGAGACCACAGGGGTCCCGGATACCAGAACGCACGTCTGGCGTCGCCCGTCGAGAGCCTGCGACATGTGGCAAGAGGCACACCTCGGATCGCTTCGAATCGTGCCGTCGCCGTCGCACCCGCGACGTCCACCTCGACCCGTCGCTGATCGACCCGATCAGCGCGGGACCCAGCGTCCCTTCACACGGCGCAGCACCTGCAAGCGACCGGTGCGCGCGACGACCGCGACATGCTCGCGCATGGCCTCGGCGCACGCATGGGCGTCGCTGACCTCCTCGGCGTCCGACGAGTTCGCCACGGTGAAACGCACGAGGATCTGCGGTACGCCGCGGCGGATGTCGACGTCCTTCGCCTCCACCGTGGTGCGGCTGCCGACGGCCTCCACCGCGCGGTCGAGCACCTCCTCGGGCCGGTGGCCCGGGCGCAGGTCGAGGATCTGCAGGGTGGCGCGGAACGACGGCATCAGGCGTACGCGGCGGCGACGTCCGCGATCACGTCGAGCGCGGCGGCGACCTCGGCGTACGACGTGGACAACGGCGACAGACCCAGCCGGATGCCGTCGGGGTTGCGGAAGTCGGGGACGACCTCGCGCGACCACAACTCGGCACACATCTCCCGGGCCCGCGGGTGGGACAGGGTGACGTGCCCGCCGCGGACGTCGCGGTCGCGCGGCGAGACCACGCGCACGCCGGGCAGCGCGTCGGCCGCCTCCACGACGAACTCACCGAGCGTGGCGGCCTTCTCGCGCACCGTGCCCAGACCGACCTCGTCGATCAGGGCCACGGTGTCGGCGATGCCGACCATGCCGAGCACCGGCGGCGTACCGGAGATGAACCTGCGCATGCCCTGCCCCGGCGCATAGCCGGGGCCCATCTCGAACGGGTCGGCGTGGCCCATCCAGCCCTGGATCGGCTGCACCAGCCGCTCCTGCAGGCGCGCGGTCACGTAGCCGAACGCCGGGGCGCCGGGGCCGCCGTTGAGGAACTTGTACGTGCAGCCCACCGCCAGGTCGACGTCGTGGGCGTCGAGGTCGGAGACGACGACCCCGGCGGAGTGGCACAGGTCCCACAGCACCAGCGCGCCGGCATCATGGCAGGCCGCGGTGATGGCGGGCAGGTCGGCGACGTACGCGGACTTGTACGCCACGTGCGACAGCAGCACGACGGCCGTGCGCTCGGTCAGCGCCTCGGTCACCTGGCCGAGCGTGACCCCCGCATCGGGGTCGGGGGTGATCCAGACCAGCTCCAGGCCGTGCTCGCGGGCCACCCCCTCGGCGACGTAGCGGTCGGTCGGGAAGTTCTCGGTGTCGACGACGAGCTGGTCGCGGCCCTGCGGCGCGGCGGCCACTGCGGCGCGCAGCAGCTTGTAGAGCATGACGGTCGTCGAGTCACCGATCACAGTCTGGCCGGCGGCCGCACCCAGGCACACCCGGCCGAGCTCGTCGCCGAGCCGCAGCGGCAGGTCCATCCACTGCTCGTCCCACGAGCGGATCAGGCGCGTGCCCCAAGCTCCCTCGATCAGCTCGTTGATCCGTCGCTGTGTCGCCTTCAGCGGGCGACCGAGCGAGTTGCCGTCGAGGTACGCCTGCACGGCTGTCTCGCCCTCGCCCATAGGGACGAACAGGTCACGGGTGCGGGCCAGGGGGTCTGCGGCGTCGAGCTCTGCGGCGCGGGCACGAAGGTCCATGGTCACTCCTCGTCTCGTTGCGCTCGCTCGGAGGCCGGGGAAACAGCAGCTCGCTCGGAGAACGGGTTCGGCAGGTCGCGGATCTCGGTGCGTACCGCGTACAGCTCGGGGAAGAACGTGAGGTCGAGCGCGCGCTGGAGGAAGCCGACGCCTGACGAGCCGCCGGTGCCGGTCTTCATGCCGATGGTGCGCTGCACGGTCTTGAGGTGGCGGAAGCGCCACTGCTGGAAGTTCTCCTCGAGGTCGACGAGCTCCTCGCAGGCCTCGTAGACGTCCCAGTGGTCCTCGGCGTTCTCGTAGATGTCGGTGAGCACGCGCACGAGGTCGTCGTCCATCACGTGGGCGACCGTCACGTCACGCTCGAGCACGGAGGCGGGGATCGCGTACCCGCGGCGGGCGAGGCAGCGCAGGAACTCGTCGTACAGGCTCGGCGCCTCGAGCACCTCGGCGAGGACGGCGTGCGCGGCAGGGTCGGACTCGTGGACCTTGAGCATGCCGCGGTGCTTGTTGCCGAGCGCGAACTCCACGGCGCGGTACTGCCACGACTGGAACCCCGACGCCTTGCCGAGGAAGCTGCGGAACTCGGCGTACTCGGTGGGGGTGAGGGTCGCCAGCACCGACCACTGCTCGGTGAGGGTGCGCTGGATGTGCTTGACGCGGGCGACGCGCTTGAGGGAGATACGCATCTCGTCGCGCGCCAGCAGCTCCATCGCCGAGCGGATCTCGTGGAGCATCAGCTTCAGCCACAGCTCGGAGGTCTGGTGTTGGATGATGAACAGCAGCTCGTCGTGGTGCTCGGGCTGCGACACCGGGTGCTGGGAGGCCAGCAGCGTGTCGAGGCCCAGGTAGGAGCCGTAGGTCATCTGCCGGCGAAGGTCGGTGTGGATGCCCTGCTCGAGCGCACGGGTGTTGCCGGCGCGGGTGTCGTCGTCACTCACGTCGCGACCATATGGTCGACCCCGCGGACGTGTCCACACGCCTTCCCCGTCCCGGACGCCACCGGGGCCGGTGGGAGACTTGTGGCATGTACCGGCACCTCTTCTGGGACCAGGGCGGGACGCTCGTCGACACCTATCCCCAGCTGGACGCGGCCCTGGCCGCGGTCGTCAGGCGCCACGGCCACGCGATCGACCTGCTCGAGGTGGCGCGACTGACGCGCCGGTCGACCGACGAGGCGATCGACGCGCTCGCCGAGCGGTACGCCATCGACCGCGACGAGCTCGCGCAGGCCAACACCGACCTGAAGCGCCGCTGGGAGACCGAGCCCGCACCCGCGATGCCGGGGGCGCGCAGGCTGCTCGCCGACGTACGCGCCGCGGGCGGGCTGAACCTGGTGGTCACCCACCGCGACCGGGCGAGCGCGACGTCGCTTCTGTCGGGTCTGGGGCTGGTCGTCGACGACCTCGTGTCGGCGGGTGACGGCTACCCGCGCAAGCCTGACCCGACGATGTTCAGCGTCCTGCTGGAGCGCCACGGCCTCGACCCGGCCGACTGCCTGGCCGTCGGCGACCGGCCGATCGACGCCGTCGCGGCCCACGGCGCGGGAATCCGCGCGGTGATGCTGGAGAACCCGGACATGCCGGTCGACGACGACGCCGACCACGAGGTGCCCTCGCTCGAGGACCTGCGTCCGCTGCTGGGCCTGCCGCCGCGTACGGGAGAATGACGCCATGACTGAACCCATCCGCCTCGGGCAATTCCTCAAGTACGTCGGGCTGGCCGACACCGGCGGCGAGGCGCGCGAGTGGATCCAGGGCGGCCGGGTGAAGGTCGACGGCGAGGTCGAGACGCGACGTGGGCGCCAGCTCGCCGACGGGATGAAGATCGACGTACGCCTGCCCGACGGCACCGTGAAGCACCTGGTCGTCGGCGTGGAGTACGACCCGTTCGCGTGACCATCGCCCAGACCTGCGCGTACGAGCCGCGGGGCTGGCTCAGCGCCCGGCCGCCCGGCGTACGCCACCGCGCCAGGCGGCGGCGAGGTCGTCGTCGGCGGGCACACGCTCGCCCACGAAGATCGCGACGGTATTGCCGTAGCGCACGAACCTCAGCTCGCGCCGCAGCGTCTGGAACCGGAACCGCCCCACCGACTCGATGGAGAACCCGCGCAGCACCGCGCCGTCGATCTCCCGCTCGCCGCTGGCGGTGACCTTCAACCACTCGGCGCCGCAGCCCTCGTAGCGGTCGACGAGCGTCTCGTACGCGTCCTGCGCGGCCGGGCCGTCGGCGAACGCGCCGCTGAACACCACCCCGGAGTCCTTCTCGCTCTCGGCGACCCAGATCTGCTCGACGGGCGCGAACGTCTGGGCCATGGCACCCTCGCAGAAGCCCGCGCCGAGCGTGCCCGCGCGGTCCTGGTAGGGCCACGCCCACGACGTCTCCCCGACGGTGAGCCGGGGCTCGAACACCGCACCGAGCTGTTGCTGGGTCACCACGACCGGAGCGAGCCAGCGCATCGCCGGCGGGACGACGAGGACCGCCAGGGCGACCACCGCGGCCACAAGGACGACCAACGGCGCGAGCCACACCGGGGGTTCCCAGCGTGACTCGGCCGCGTCGAGCTCCTCGACGAGTGGCTCGCGGTCGGGCATGTGTCGATTGTCCCCGGCCGACGCGTGCGCCACCAGTCCCCGTTGATCAGACCAGGAAGCTGACCCCGGCGACGGCGAGGCCACCGAAGACGAGCGCCCACAGCGCGATGCCGGCGGCGGTCCAGCGCACGACCCGCTCCGGGCGGGCGCCGAGGCCGACGAGCGTGGGGGCCACGATCTGGTTGGGGACGACCATCTGGCCGAAGAGGCAGACGGGGATCAGCCCCCAGCGGTCGAGGGCGCGGCGGATCTTCGCCTGGCGCGGCGTCTCGTCACGGCCGGCGGTGAGGCGATTGCGTACGCCGGTCGCGCCGCGCACCAGCAGGGTGATGACCGCCAGGTTGCCCGCGGCGGCGAGCAGGACCGCCAGCGGCAGCGGCAGCCCGGCCACCACGCCCAACGTGGCCGCGAAGTGGGACTCCACCAGCGGGATCATCGACAGCACGAGGACCCCCAGCCATTGGAGAGGGGGCGGGAGCTGTGCGGTGAACTGATGCAGGGTCTCGATCATGGGGATGGCTCCTTCTCGTAAAGACATCTCCATCGTGGGGTCGGTTCGGCGACCTGCCCGGTGCGTGGGCTCACGGCTTCGGATGAGCCGCTCACGGCCCCGCCATGACATGTGTCACCTCAGCGGCGGAACAGCTCCCCGGAGCCGTCGCGGACCACCACCGACACGGGGTCGAGGCTGATCGCGACCTCGAGCCGCTCCCCCGCCGGGCCGTGGCAGGCGTACGTCATCTCGGTGTTGGTGAGCGCGAGCTTCTCGGTGCGGGCACGCACGAGCCAGGGGTTGCGGCGGCGGATGCCGATGAGCTCTTGGTGGGTGCGGAGCATCTCGTGGCCGAGCGCGACCTCGTCGGGGGTCGCGGGCATGAGCGGCCGGACCTCGTCGTCACCGCCGACGCGCTCGTACTTCTCACCGGCGTAGGCGTACTCGTCGCCGTAGTAGACCGACGGGACGCCGCCGACCGTCATCAGCACGGTGGTGGCGACGACGGCGCCGTCCGCGCCGACCTTCGTGGCGATGCGGGTCACGTCGTGGTTGCCGACGAACGTCAGCGGCACGAACGTGTCGAGGAAGCTGTTGTGGCGCTGCAGCGCCCAGTCGAGCTCGAAGAGGTTCTTGTCGGTGATCGACGACCAGGTGGCCTTCCACAGCTCGTAATCGGTGACGGAGTCCATCGTCGAGGCCTGCACGATGCCCGGGTAGTCGCCGTGGATGACCTCGCCGACGAACCATGCGTCGGGGAACTCCTCGCGGACCGGGGGCAGCACGTGGGTCCAGAACTCGGCCGGGGTGGCGTACGCCGCGTCTAGGCGCCAGCCGTCGACGCCACGGCGCAGCCAGTGCCTCATCACGTCGGCGACGTACGCATGCACCTCCGGGTTGGCGTGGTCGAGCTCGACGAGCGCGTCGTGGCCCTCGAAGCACCAGGGGTGCCCCTCGGGCGAGCGCTTCCACCAGTCCTCGTGGCCGAACGAGCGGCCGACGTGGTTGAAGACGCCGTCGAGGACGATGCGCAGGCCGCGGCCCTTCGCCTCGGCGACGAACGCGTCGAAGTCGGCGTCGTCGCCCAGGCGCGGGTCGATGCGGAGGTGGTCGGTGGTGTCGTAGCCGTGCGACTCGGAGGCGAACACCGGGCCGAGCAGCAGCCCCGACGCGCCGAGCTCGACGGCGTGGTCGAGCCAGGCGCCCATATGGCCGAAGCGGTGGCCCTCGTCGCCGGCGGCCTGGGCGCCGGTGAAGCCCAGCGGGAAGACGTGCCAGAAGATCGCGTGGTCAGTCCACTCGGTGCTCATGCTTCTCCTTCGGATCACTGGTGAGTCAGACTCACCTGCTTGGTGAGGTCCACAAGTATTTCGACGACAAGCCGGGGCTCTACACCGAGGTCGTGGCACGCGCCGTGGACGACCTGCGGGCCCGCCAGTGCGCGGCGCTGGTCGACGGGGCGTTGGGCGCCATCGAGCGGCCCTGGGCGGCTGGGGCTGACATCAGCCCGGATGCATCTCCCGGTGCAGCGCCTGCATCTTCTCGTCCAGGCGCATGGCCACGTCTGCGGCGGAGGTGAGCTCCTCCAGCAGCGTGGGTGGCACCTGGCCGACGTACTTGTAGTTGATCTTGTGCTGCAGCGCCGCCCAGAAGTCCATCGCCGAGGTGCGGATCTGGATCTCCACCCGGCTCGTAGTCGGTCCCGACGCCAGGTGGACGGGCGTGTCCACGATGAGGTGCAGCGACCGGTAGCCGTTCGGCTTGGGGTTGTTCACATAGTCCTTCAGCTCGACGAGGTGGATGTCGGGCTGCTGCAGGATCATGTCGCGCACCGATGACACGTCGGACAGGAACGACACGACCACACGTACGCCGGCCAGGTCGGGGATGTGGTCGGCGAAGGCCTCCAGCGTGAGCGGCACCCCGAGCAGCGTGGCCTTGCGGAGCAGCGACTCAGGCGTCTTGAGCCGGGCCGAGACGTGTTCGATCGGACAGTCGCCCGGCCCCGACAGCAGGTCTTCACGCAGGATGTTGATCTTCGTCATGACCTCGTCGAGGCCGAACTTGTACTCCTGCATGAAGCGACGGAATCCCTCCACCTCGGACAGCGTGTCCGGGCGGGACTGGTGCACTTCACGTTCGGTCGACACAGCCATCCATGATCCCACACCATCGGAAGCCCACCCCCGCTCCCCGAGCGAAGGCCGCCTGCGGCCGAAGACGAGGAGCTCCTCGTCTCGCTGGCGCTCGCTCGGAGAACGGAGACCGCATCGCGGTCGGAGTCAGGCGACGCGGATGATGCGCACCGCGTCGGCGACGACGAGGCCCTCGGCCGAGGTCCAGCGCGAGACGCCCACGACATCGCGGTCACCCGCGGCCAGATCGTAGGTGCCGAGCGACTTCCAGGTGCCGCCACCAGTGGTCTGGTCGACCGTCACGACCTTCTGGCCGGCGGAGGTCACGACGACGTGCGGGGCCGCCTTCGAGTAGCCGGAGCCGGACGGATGACGGACCTCGATGCGGTAGCGCCCCTTCGTCGGCACGTCGAACCTGTACCAGGCGGCGTCGGCGACGGCCTCGGGCTGGGTGAAGCGATAGTCCGCACCCATGCGCTGCGAGGAGTACGCCGAGACGCCCCAGCTCGACGACGCCGTGAAGCGGTCGGCATCGCCGTTGTCGACGACCTGGGTGGGCTTCGGCGTCTGGGTGGGCTTCGGCGTCTGGGTGGGGGTCGGAGTGGGCTTCGGCGTCGGGGTCGGCTTGTTGTAGCGGTAGAGGTCGTACTGCTTCATCTTGGCGATGATCTTGTCGGCATAGCCGGGATCGGTGGCGTATCCGCCCTTGTGGACCTCGCGGATGAACTGATCGGCGTCGTCGGTGTGCTTGAAGGCCTCGACATACCAGGGGCGCGACTTCAGGAAATAGCCATGGTCGTAGAACGAGTCGGTGTCGGTGCGGTACTGACGGAAGGGCTCCTTCACGACGACCCACTCACCGTTGATGTATTCCTTGGTGTCGCGGAAGGTGCACTCCTTCATCGCGAACGGGCCGTTGTCACCCTCGGGCCTGCACTTGATGCCGAAAAAGTTCCGGGCCTCCTTCGTGAGGTCGGACTCGCCCCAGCCGGACTCGATGATCGCTTGCGCGATGGTGACGGAGGCAGGCACGCCGTGCTTGGCCTGGTCGGCCTGGGCCATGGGGGCCACACGCTCGATGAAGGCCTTCTGCTCAGCGGCATCGGCGGCGGACGCGCTCGGGACGGCGACGACAGCGGTGGTGACGGCGGCCGAGGCCGCCGCGACCGCGTACAGGGCACGTAGCTTCATGGTGGATTTCCTTCGGGGGTCGGGAGGTCCCCCACGCTAGGTGGGTCCGCCCGGACACGCGTCGTCGGAAGTCCCGGAATGATCCTCTATGGACGCCTCAGCGGCCGGGGAGCGCGCGGGGAGCACGCCACTGGCGGGCCGCACGCTGCTCGGCCGGGGTCAGACGCACGCCCCCGGTCTGGTCGGCGGTGAACACGCGCGACCCGGCGGGCGCGGAGTGGGCCATGCGCAGCAGCTCGCGGAGCTCGTCGACCTGGTCGCGCAGCAGGTCCATCTCGGCCTCCATCTCGAGGATGCGGCGGATGCCCTGGAGGTTGATGCCCTCCTCCTGGCTGAGCCGCTGGATGAGGCGCAGCTTCGCGACGTCGCGCGGCGAGTAGCGCCGCCCACGCCCCGACGTACGCCGCGGCGAGACCAGACCCATGCGGTCGTAGGACCGCAGGGTCTGGGGGTGCATGCCCGACAGCTGGGCGGCGACCGAGATCACGAAGATCGGCGCGTCCCTGTCGACGAGCTGCAGGCCGTCGCCCGGCGTACGGGGGCTCACGACTCGAGTCTCCGTCGCGGATCGGGCTCGTTGGCGACCGCGGCGTACGCGCGCAGCGCCTCCTGGGCCGCGACGGGCAGCGACTCGGGCACGACGACCTCGACGGTGACGATCAGGTCGGCGTGGGAGCCGTCCTTGCGGGCGACACCGCGGCCGCGTACGCGCAGCTTGCGCCCGTTGGGCGTGCCAGCGGGCACGCGCAGGCGTACCTTCGGCCCCTTGAGCGTGGGCACCTCGATGTCGGCGCCGAGCGCCGCCTCGGTGAACGTGATGGGGACGGTGATTGTCAGGTTGTCGCCGGAGCGATCGAACAGGCCGTGCGGGCGCACGTGGACGATCACATAGAGGTCGCCGGCCGCGCCGCCGTTCTCGCCGGAGCCACCCTTGCCCTTGAGGCGGATGCGCTGGCCGTCGGAGACGCCGGCGGGGATGCGGACCTGCATGGTACGGGTCGACTTCCCGCGGCCGGAGCCGTTGCAGTCGGGGCACGGATCCTCCACGACCAAGCCCCGGCCACGGCAGTCGGGGCAGGGCTCGGAGACGGCGAACACGCCACCCGAGGTGGACGTGCGCATGCCGGAGCCCTGGCAGGTCGCGCAGACCGACGGGACGGTGCCCGAGCGGGCGCCGGTGCCGTGGCACGACTTGCAGGCCTCGGCGGAGACGAGCTGAATCGGGACCGTCGTGCCGTCGACCGAGTCGACGAAGTCGATGGTCACCTCACCCTCGACGTCGGTGCCGCGGCGCGGGCCGCGACCACCGGTCGTACGCGTCGTCCCGCCGCGGGCGCCGCCGCCGAACAGCCCGCCGAACAGGTCACCCAGATCGGCACCCTGCGCGTTGCGGAACAGGTCCTCGGCGGTGGGCGCCCCACCCATGCCACCGCTGCCGCCGCCACGCGGGAAGCGGAAGCCGCCACCCCCTCCGAACAGGCGGCGGGCGTCGTCGTACTCCTTGCGCTTCTTGGTGTCGGACAGCACCGAGTTGGCCTCCGACGCCTCCTTGAATCGCTTCTCGGCCGCGGCGTTGTCGGGGTTCTGGTCGGGGTGGTTCTCGCGGGCGATTCTGCGAAACGCCTTCTTGATCTCGTCGGCACTCGCGTCCTTGGAGACGCCGAGAACCTTGTAGTAGTCCTTCTCGAGCCAGTCCTTGGTGCTCATGGGCGTCTCCTGGGGTCCTTCGGGGGGCTGGACCGGCGGGGCCGGGTCAGCGGCGGTCTTCGGGGGTGCCGATCACTCGGCGGGCACGGCCACGGCCACGCGGGCCGGGCGCACGACGCGGCCCTTGAGGCGGTAGCCCACCTGCATCACGTCCAGGCACTGCGGCTCGGTGACGTCGGGCTGAGGGGCCTGCATCAGCGCGTCGTGGATCTGGGGGTCGAACGGGTCACCCTTCTCGCCATAGGCCTCGAGGCCGTGCTTGGCGGTGACCTTCTCGAGCTCGTCGGCCAGCAGCTTGAAGCCGCCGGTCAGCTCGCCCTCGTGCTCGCGGGCGATGCGCAGGTTGTCGAGCAGCGGCACGAGATCCATCACGACGGCCTCGATGCCGGACAGGCGGGACACGTCGCGGTCGCGGTCGACGCGGCGCTTGTAGTTCACATATTCGGCGTGCAGCCGCTTGAGGTCGTTGGTGCGCTCGTCGAGCTCGGTGCGCAGCCGCGCGGCCTCGTCGTCCTCGGCGGTCGCCGGGGCGGGCTCGTCGGAGGGAGCCTCGGCGGCCGGGGCCGCGTCGTCGGACGTGTCGGTCTTCACCTCGGCCATGGGATCGGCGGGCATGCCCTGCTCGGCCGTGGCCTCGGCGGGGTCGACGCCCTCGGGGGTGCCGGGCTCGGTGCTTGCGTTCTCGTGCGACACGTCTCTCTCCAGGTCAGGTGAAGTTCTGCGGGGGGTTCCCACGGTACGCCGGGCCACGCGGGCCCGGCGTACCGAGGTGGGAGAGCCGGACGGACCGGCCCTCCGCGGGGATCACTTGTTGTCGTTCTTCTCGTCGTCGACGATCTCGGCGTCGACGACATCGTCCTCGGAGCTGGTCGACTCCGACGAGGCCGACTCACCCTCGGCGGACTCCGAGGATGCCTGCTGCTGGGCCGCGGCTGCGGCGTACATGGCCTGGCCCATCGCGGCCGACTTCGTGTTGAGGTCCTCCATGGCCGATTTGATCTTGTCGGTGTCGTCGCCCTCGACGGCCTCCTTCAGCGACTTGAGCGACTCCTCGACCGGGGCCTTGACGTCGTCGCCGATCTTGTCACCGTTCTCCGACAGGAGCTTCTCGGTGCGGAAGACGAGCGCGTCGGCCTCGTTCTTGGTGTCGACGGCCTCACGGCGCTTGCGATCCTCCTCGGCGTGGGCCTCGGCGTCCTTGACCATGCGGTCGATGTCCTCCTTGTTGAGGGCCGATCCGCCGGTCACGGTCATGGACTGCTCCTTGCCGGTGGCGAGGTCCTTCGCGTGGACGTGGACGATGCCGTTGGCGTCGATGTCGAAGGTGACCTCGACCTGCGGGACGCCGCGCGGTGCGGGCATCAGTCCGGTCAGCTCGAAGTTGCCGAGCGACTTGTTGTCGCGGGCGAAGTCACGCTCGCCCTGGTAGACCTGGATCATCACCGAGGGTTGGTTGTCCTCAGCCGTGGTGAACACCTCGGACGACTTGGTCGGGATCGTGGTGTTGCGCTCGATGATCTTGGTCATCACGCCGCCCTTGGTCTCGATACCCAGCGACAGCGGGGTCACGTCGAGCAGCAGGACGTCCTTGACCTCACCCTTGAGCACGCCGGCCTGCAGCGAGGCACCGAGGGCCACGACCTCATCGGGGTTGACGCCCTTGTGGGGCTCCTTGCCGCCGGTAAGCTCCTTGACGAGCTCGGCCACGGCAGGCATGCGGGTCGAGCCACCGACGAGCACGACGTGGTCGATGTCGCCGACGGAGATCTTGGCGTCCTTGACGACAGCATTGAACGGCGCGCGGCAGCGGTCGAGCAGGTCGGCCGTCATCTTCTGGAACTCGGAGCGGGTCAGCTTCTCCTCCAGGTGGAGGGGGCCGGACTCACCGAGGGTGATGTAAGGCAGGTTGATCGACGTCTCGGACGCCGACGACAGCTCGATCTTGGCCTTCTCGGCCGCCTCGGCGAGGCGCTGCTTGGCGATCTTGTCCTGGGACAGGTCGACGCCGTTCTTGTTCTTGAACTGCGACACCAGCCAGTCGACGATCCGGTTGTCCCAGTCGTCGCCGCCCAGCTTGTTGTCGCCGTTGGTCGCCTTGACCTCGAAGAACGACTTGCCGCCCTCGGTGCCGATGTCGAGCAGGGACACGTCGAACGTGCCGCCGCCGAGGTCGAACACGAGGACCATCTGGTCGCCGTCGCCCTTGTCGAGGCCGTACGCCAGCGCGGCCGCAGTGGGCTCGTTGACGATGCGGTCGACGGTCAGGCCAGCGACCTCGCCGGCCTCCTTGGTGGCCTGGCGCTCGGCGTCGGAGAAGTACGCCGGGACGGTGATCACGGCGTTGGTGACGGGCTCGCCGAGGTAGGCCTCCGCGTCACGCTTGAGCTTCATGAGCACGCGGGCCGAGATCTCCTGCGGCGTGTACTTCTTGCCGTCGATGTCGACGTTCCAGTCGGTGCCCATGTGGCGCTTGACCGAACGAATGGTGCGATCGACGTTGGTGACGGCCTGGCGCTTGGCGACCTCGCCGACCAAGACCTCGCCACCCTTGGCGAAGGCGACGACCGACGGCGTGGTGCGGGCGCCCTCGGCGTTGGGGATGACGGTGGGCTCGCCGCCCTCGAGGACGGCGACGACCGAGTTGGTGGTGCCGAGGTCAATGCCTACTGCACGAGCCATGGTGGTTCCTCCAAAGAATCGGGTAACTCAGGATTGAGTCTTCAGGGCTCAACTTGAGCCTCACGAACTCAACTATGCACCTTGAGTCGACCCCACGCAAGGCGGGGTTGAGTCTCTTGGGCTCAATTCAGGGTCGAGTCAGGGTGAGCCCTCCCCCACCTGCCCCGGCCGGTCTCAGGCGGGTCTCAGGCGGGTCACGCCCGCGTACCGAGACGTACAAACTCCTTCCCGGGCCGGGCCGCGCGTGGCACGATGTGCGCACCATCTGCTCGATCTGGAGGATCCATGAAGTCGAAGCCCCTGGCCCTCACGGCCCTGTTGTCCGCCACCGTCCTGTCACTCAGCGCCTGCGGCTCCGACTCGCTGTCGAACAACGGCGGCACCGCGGCGAAGCCCTCCGGCGGTTCGTCCCAGGCCGTCAAGGTCAACGACGCGCTCGCCGCGAAGCTGCCCGAGAAGATCAAGTCCTCCAAGAAGATCGTCGTCGGCACCGACGCCTCCTACGCACCCAACGAGTTCCTCGACGCCGACGGCAAGACCGTCGTCGGCTCGGAGGTCGACCTGTTCAACGCGGTCGCCGCCAAGCTCGGCACGACCGTCGAGTGGCAGCCCTCGTCGTTCGACACGATCATCACCGGCGTCCAGGGCAAGAAGTACGACGTCGGCGTCTCGTCGTTCACCATCAACGACAAGCGCAAGGAGCAGGTCAACATGGTGAGCTACTTCAACGCCGGCACCACGTGGGCAACCGCCAAGGGCAACCCGAAGGGCATCGACCCCGAGAACGTCTGCGGCAAGACGGTCGCCGTCCAGACCGGCACCGTCCAGGACGAGGACGACCTGCCCGTGCGCCAGGAGAAGTGCGGCGGCAACAAGATCAACGTCCTCCAGTTCGAGGGCCAGGACCAGGCCACTGCCGCCGTCGTCTCGGGCCGCGCCGACGCCATGCTGGCCGACTCGCCGATCGTCGCGTACGCGATCAAGCAGTCCAACGGCAAGCTCGAGCAGGTCGGCCAGATGTACGACGCCGCCCCCTACGGCTTCGTCGTGCCGAAGGACCAGACCGAGTTCGCCGAGGCCTTGGCCGAGGCGCTCAAGGAGCTCAAGTCCGAGGGGGGTTACGAGGACGCCCTCAAAAAGTGGGGAACCGAGGGTGGCGCCGTGACCGAGTTCAAGGTCAACCCCTGATCCATGTCGGACACCACGAAGCGACCTGAGACGGCCGGGGACGCCGCCGAACGCCCCGGCCGCATCGAAGCCGTCCCCGTGCGCCACCCGTGGCGCTGGGTGGCCGTGGCCGTCATCGCCGTCCTCCTGGCGATGTTCGTCAACATGCTCCTGTTCAACCCCGCGTTCGACTGGCCGTTCATCTTCGAGGCGATGAACCAGAAGCCCGTCATCGAGGGGTTCATCAAGGGCACCCTCATCGTCACCCTGCTCTCGATGCTCTTCGGTGTCATCGGCGGTGTGATCCTCGCCGTGATGCGCCTGTCCGACAACCCGATCCTTTCGGCTGTGTCGTGGGCGTACACGTGGTTCTTCCGCGCGGTGCCGCGCTACGTGCTCCTGACGATCATGGGCGCGCTCGGCATCGTCTTCCAGGACGGCATCTCGTTCGGCGTGCCCTTCGACTGGAAGATCATGCAACTGCTCGGCATCGACGGGAACATGCGGTTCCTGACGCTCGATGCCAACCAGATCTTCGCGGGCTTCGCCGGTGCCGTGATCGGCATGGCGGCCTCGGAGGCGGCGTACATGGCCGAGATCGCGCGTGCCGGCATCCTTTCGGTCGACCCCGGCCAGAAGGAGGCCGCGCAGGCGCTCGGCATGAGCCCGGGCAAGGCCATGTGGCGCGTCGTGCTGCCGCAGGCCATGCGCGTCATCGTGCCGCCGACGGGCAACGAGACCATCGCCATGCTGAAGGACACCTCGCTGCTCATCGCGATCCCGCTGTCGACCGAGCTGTTCTTCCAGCTGAAGTCGATCGGCTCGCGGACCTATCAGACGTTCCCCGTCCTCATCTCGGCCACGTTGTACTACCTGCTGGCCACCAGCATCCTGATGGTCGGCCAGGCCTGGTTGGAACGTCACTTCGGCAAGGGGTTCGGCGGCAAGAAGCCCGACGTCCCCGTGGGACTGGGAGCAGACCATTGAGCACCGCCGCCGGTGAACCCTTGAACGGCACCGAGCCCGAGGGCTACGACCCGCACGACATCGACGACCACGTCGACCGCAGCGGCGAACCGGTCGTCCGCGCCGTCAACGTGCACAAGTCCTTCGACCACGTCGAAGTCCTCAGGGGCATCGACCTCGAGGTCCACCCCGGCGAGGTCGTCTGCCTCCTCGGCCCCTCCGGCTCGGGCAAGACGACGTTCCTGCGCCTGATCAACCAGATGGAGACGCTCACGGGGGGCCGCATCTGGGTCAACGGCGAGCTCATCGGGCTCGAGGAGCGCAAGGGCCGCCTGCACGTGCGCAGGCCGAAGGACATCGCCCGCCAGCGCGCGTCCATCGGCATGGTGTTCCAGCGCTTCAACCTGTTCCCCCACTTCACGGCGCTGCAGAACGTCATGGAGGCACCGGTCCAGGTCAAGGGCGTACCGAAGGCCGAGGCGAGGGCGAACGCGCTGAAGCTGCTCGAGCAGGTCGGGCTCGGCGACCGCGCCGGCTTCTACCCGGCCCACCTGTCCGGCGGCCAGCAACAGCGCGTCGCGATCGCCCGCGCGCTGGCGATGGAACCGCGCCTCATGCTGTTCGACGAGCCGACCTCGGCGCTCGACCCCGAGCTCGTCGGCGAGGTGCTGGGCGTCATGCGCCAGCTCGCCGGGGACGGCATGACGATGGTCGTGGTCACCCACGAGATGGGCTTCGCCCGCGAGGTGGCCGACCGCGTGGTCTTCATGGCCGACGGCCAGGTCGTCGAGCAGGGCGCACCCAGCCAGGTGCTGCAGAACCCGCGCCACCAGCGTACGAAGGACTTCCTCAAGCGCGTGCGCAGCGAGGCCGAGGCCAAGGACGAGGCGCTCGCGCAGCGCATCGAGGGCCTCGACCCCGAGGCCTGACCCCTCCGGACGCACGGACGCCGGGCCACCCCTCGGGGCGGCCCGGCGTCTGTGTCTCGTGGTCTTCGTGTACGCGGGGGTCGTACGCGCCGATCAGGCGTTGATGCGCTCGTCCTCGCGGGTGACGACGGCGTCGTCGGCGGCCGCACGGCGCCCCAGCAGGCCGTCGACGGAGAAGCGACCGGCACCGGCACCGACGAGCGCGATGCAGGCGGCGCCGATCATGCCGACGAGCTCCCAGCCGCCGTTCTTCACGAACAGGCCCTTGCCGGTGTGGGCGAACAGGAACGCGCCGAACATCTGCAGCGCGACGAGCAGGGCGACGGCCGGGGTGGCCACGCCGAGGAGGATGAGCACGCCGCCCACGAGCTCGATGACGGCGGCCACGGGAGCGGCCACGGCGGCGCCGGGGACGCCCATCTTCTCGAAGCTCTGGGTCGTGCCGGCGATGCCCCACTCGCTGAACTTCTGCCAGCCGTGGGCGATGAGGACGACGCCCAGCAGGAGGCGGGTGACGAGCAGTGCGGCGTCGCGGACGGTCGAGGGAGGGGTGATGAGGTTGCGCATTTGTCGGGCTTTCGTTCGGGTGCGGTGGTCTCACGGGGGTGACCCCAATGCGATTGATATTTCAACCAATCGCACACCACTATAGACAATCTGGTTGATAGTTCAACTCTCGCCGTCGGGGAATAGCGTCGACACCCTCGCGGTTCACCGGATATGACCCAAGTCACACTGACCGAGTCCGCGCGCCGCCTGCTCGACGGCAGGACGTTCGCCGTGCTGTCCACGATCAACCCCGACGGCTCCCCACAGCTGACCACGATGTGGGTCAGGCGCGAGGGCGACCAGGTCGTCTTCTCGACCGTCGAGGGCCGCCAGAAGCCCAAGAACATGCGCCGAGATCCGCGGGTGAGCCTGCTCATGTACGACCCGGAGAACCCCTACCACTACGTGGAGATCCGCGGCACCGCCGAGCTCGAGCGTGACCCCGCCTCGCTGATCGACGAGCTCTCGCAGAAATACACGGGACAGGACTGGAAGACCGAACCCGAGGGCACTGTTCGACTGGTGGTGCGCGTCACCCCCACGAAGATCGTCGAGCACTGACCCGCACACCCGGCGGGCTGGGGCGACCACCGATACTGGAGCCATGATCCATCACGTGGAACGCGGCTACGGCGAGGCCATCGTCTTCCTGCCCGTCATCGGCGGCGACGAGCGAATGTTCGCACACCAGCTCGACCACTTCGGCCGGGACCACCGCGCCATCGCCGTCACGCTGCGCGGCAACGGACGCTCCCCCGAGCTCGACGTGCCCGTCGACCAGGTGGTGCGTACGCAGGCCAACGACCTCGTCCTCCTGCTCGACGAGCTGCAGGTGCGCCGCGCACACGTCGTCGGCACGATCTATGGCGGCGCCGTCGCCCAGCGGTTCGCGATCGACCACCCATCGATGGTCCGCTCACTGACGCTCGTCGACACCTGGGCCGAGACCCGCGGGCGTACGCCGACCGAGAAGCTCATGAAGCTGTCGGCGACCGTGACCCCCAGCGTCTACCGGCTGCCGAAGGCGCTGCTCCGGTCGTCTGCGATGTCGCCGTACATCCCTCGCTGGCCCGAGGCCGCGAGCGTGCTCGGCGCGTTCATCGCCGACGGCAGGCTCGACGAGCAGGCACTCCAGCAGCGCGCCCAGAACTCCGTCGACTTCTCCCGCGAGCTGCGGTCGCTGACCATGCCGACGCTCGGCGTGGTGTGCGACGGCGCCCCGTGGATGCGTACGGTGATGCACCGGCTGCTCAACCAGGTGCCCGGCGCGCGCATGGAGACGATCCCCCGGGCCTACTACCCAAGCAACCTCACCAACCCCGACGCCTTCAACGAGGTGCTGCGCCGCTTCCTCGAGTCGACCCGGTTGCCCTGAGTCACACCCCCGCGATCACGCCGGCCACCAGGGCGATGCGGAACGGCGCACAGCCCGGCTCGACGTACTCGTGACGTGCATGGGCACCCGAGCCCTCGGCCCCCAGACCACACACCACGGGGCGTCCGATCCCGGCCACGAAGTTCGCGTCACTGGCACCGCCGACGGCCACGTCCTCGAGCGGGCGCCCGAGGCGTGCGGCCACGTCCTTGACTCGGCCCAGGAGCGGCCTGGACGTGTCATCGAGGGCCATCGGCGGCCGGTTCCAGTTCCGGTCGAGGCGCAGGCGTACGCGGGGGTCCGAGGCCCGCAGCCCGTCCAGCCCCCGGTCGACGCGCTCCTGCTCTGCGGCATCGGGGACACGGATGTCGACCAACCCGGTCGCCCTCCCTGCAACGACGTTGGAGCCGCTGCCGCCTTCCACCAGCCCGACGTTGACCGTCGTTCCCGCCCCAGGGTCGGCGAGGGCGACGAGCTGGGTGACGACCTCGGCCATCGCATGGATGGCGGACGCGCCCTTCTCCGGCTCGAGGCCGGCGTGCGACTCGACGCCGGTCACCTCCACGCCCACGATGCCCACGCCCTTACGGCCCGACTTGATCGCGCCACCCGGGGCCGCCGCCTCGAGGACGAGTGTGGCGTCCGCATCGGCGCACACCCGCTCGATGGTGGGTCGCGAGGCAGGTGAGCCGATCTCTTCGTCGCCGTTGATGACGAGGGCGACCTCGGGGCGGTCGAGCCCCAGCCCGTCGACGACCCGCAGGGCGTACAGGCCCTGAACGAGGCCGAACTTCATGTCGAACACGCCGGGAAGACTGAGCCGCTCGTCGTCGTCCGCGACGTCCCACCCGGCGAGAGTTCCAGCGGGCCAAACCGTGTCGTAGTGGCCGACGAGCGCGACGCGCCCGGGGCGACTGCCGGCGAAGGTGAGCACGAAGCAGTCCCCGTGCTCGCCGCCCTCCACGCGCTCCACGCTCGTGGGCTCGCCGCAGAGCCTGCGTACGAGCGCCACGACGTGGTCGGCGCACCGCTCGAGCGCCGGCCGGTCGTACGAGTTCGACTCGATGCGGCACAGCGCCGCCACGTCGTCGAGGAATTCCTGGCGCAGCTCCTCGCTGCGCCCGCGGATCTGGTCGAGAGTCATGGGATCACCCGTTTCCGATGCCGAAGGGAAGGCCCAGCAGGAACCAGGCCATGAAGAACAGGACCCACACGACCCAAACCACACCAGCGATCGGGATCGTGAAGGACGCCAGCGTGCCGATACCAGCCGACTTCCGGTACTGCTGCATGAAACCGAGCGCCATCACGAAGTAGGGGCTCATCGGGGTGACGCAGTTCGTCACCGAGTCGGCGATGCGATACATCGCCTGAGTCGTCGCCGGGTCGATGCCCACGAGCATGAGCATCGGCACGAAGATGGGTGCCGCGAGCGCCCACATCGCCGACCCGGACGTGATGACGAAGTTCATGACCGAGATGATGATCGCGATCAGCAGCAGGATCAGCCAGGCCGGCATATCGGACCGGTCCAGCGCGTGCGACCCGGAGACCGCGATCACCTCGCCGATCCCGCTCCACTTGAAGTACGCCAGGAACTGGCTGATCGCGAAGAACAGCACGAGGATCGGCGCCAGCGAGGCGATGCCGCCGGCCATGGCCTTCACCACGTCCTCGGCCTTCTCGAACTCCTTGGCCACGAATCCGTAGACAACACCCATCAGGGTGAAGAAGATGCCGAGCACCAGCGCCATGCCGGTGAAGACCGGAGAGCTCGGGATGTCGCCGCCCTTGCCACGCAGGGCCGAGCCGTGGGGGATCATCGCCACGACGATCGTGGCGATGAAGAGCACGCCCACGACACCGGCCCAGCGCAGGCCGCGACGCTGCAGCGGAGTCACCTGCAGCGACTCCTGGGTGACCTCCTCCTCGTCCCTGTAGTCGTCGTCGACCTGCAGGTCGCTGCGCCGGGTCAGGATCGTCTCGACGACTACCGTGATGGTGAGCGCGACCACGAACGACGACGCGAGGCCGAACCAGTAGTTGGACACCGGCGTGACCAGCGCGTTCGGATCGATGGTGCGCGCGGCCGCCGTGGTGATGCCGGACAGCAGGACGTCGGTCGTCGTCAGCGACGGCGAGGCGTCGTAGCCGGCGGAGATCGACACGAACGCGACGATCGCGCCCAGGATGGGAGACTTCCCCGCCGCGCGGAACACCATGGCGCCCAGCGGGATGAGGGCGACGTACGCCGCATCGCCGGCCACGTGCCCGATCATCGCCGTCATCGCCAGGGCGAAGGTGACGAACTTGCCGGGGACGCGCGTGACGGTGTTACGCAGCACGGTGTCGATGAGGCCCGAACGGGTGGCCACGGCGATGCCCAGCATCGTCGTCAGAATCGTGGCCAGCGGCGGGAAGTTCGCATAGTTGGTGACGGCGTCACCGAGCATCGTCTTGACGCCTTCGGTCGTCAGCAGGCTCTTGACCGCGATCACCTTTCCGGTGGCGGGGTGGTGGACCTGGACGCCCATGGCGTTCAGCACGGCGCTGGCGACGATCGTCAGGAGCGCGAGGATGACGAACAGCCAGAACGGGTGCGGCAGCTTGTTGCCGACCCGCTCGATGACCTCGAAACTCTTCAGCGCCGCGGCCAGCGCCTTCGACTGCTGGGGAGGTGGTTCCTTGTGCTCCGTTGCGGTGGACATGATGCTTTCCTTCCCTGGTTAGGATTCTGCACCCTAACCGCTGGGTCGGTCCGCGGGACGGCATCCCATTCGCCGGACCAGGCGACCACACGCAGGAGCAGCACGACGGGGTTGAACGCGGCCCCTGCAAGGCGAGCGGCGTTGCGGTGACGGCGGTTCAGCGCGAGGTCGAACATCGTGACGTCACATCACGCCGCCGGGTTCGCCCAATCGATGAGAAATCGGCAATTTCGCCGGAATGGCAGGAACTGGCCCCGGAACGGCGATTCGGGGGACCAACTGGGCGCAGGCAGGAGTCGGTCGGGGTGGGCCCCTCGCGTCACTCCTGACAGGCGGTGTGGGCGCGCGGCCGCAGGACGGGCTTCGTGCCGTAGGCGGGGTTCTGGCCGAACGTGCCGAGCGCCGTACGCCGGATCGCGGCGGCGGAGGCCTGGGCCTCCTCCTGCGCGGCCCGGCCCGACTCGCGGCGCTCGGACTCGGCGGCCACGACGGCCTCGAGCCGCGTGAAGACGTCGTCGGGCATGGCGGGGGCGGGGTCGGCGGCGAGCAGCGCCGTGGTGGCATCGACGGCGGCTGCCGTCTCCTGACACTCGGCACACACGGCGACATGGCTCTCGACGACGACGGCCTCGTCGGGGGTCAGCAGGTCTTCGCCGGCGTCGGCGATCTGGTCGACGGTGACATGTGTCGCGTCAATGCTCACGATTTCCTCAATCCTGATGGCGGCCCTGACCTCTCGGTCACCTGACACCTGCAGGGGTGTCCCGGGTTGGACGTCGAACACGGATCCCCCGGTTCCCTGTGACTCACATCTCAACCTTTGAGGGCTCACCCATGTGGTCGGACACCCATTGTCCCCGAGGCCGGGGGCATTCTCGAGCAGCCGGCTCGCGCAGGTGCTGCAGCAGCGGGACGAGCTTCGCCCTGCCACGGGCGCACCGGCTCTTGATCGTGCCGACCGCACATCCCAGAATGGCTGCCGCCTCCTCGACGGAGTAGCCCTCCATGTCGACCAGCACCAGAGCGGCCCGCTGGTCGGGGTTGATGCGCGCCAGCGCCGCCACCACGTCGGCCCGGCGCTCCTTCACCTCGATGTCGTCGGTGTCGTCGGCCACCCCGAGCTCGGCCGCCCGGTCGGGGTCCTCGGGGAGCGGCTCGGCCCGGCGTACCTTGTTGCGCCGGATGCGGTCGAGGCAGGAGTTCACGACGACGCGGTGTAGCCACGTGGTGACCTGGGCGTCGCCGCGGAAGGTGTGGGCGCGCCGGAACGCAGAGATGTACGCTTCCTGAAGCGCGTCCGCGGCCTCCTCGGGGTTGCGCATCGTCCGCAGTGCCACCGCCCACAAGCGGTCGCGGTGTCGCTCGACGAGGATGCCGAAGGCCTGGGGGTCGCCGTCCACGTGGGCGCGCAGCAGCTCATGATCCGTGCGCTCGTCGGACACGTTCCCCCCTCTCCCAGGACCGTGACGCCCGACAGACCGGAACCGAACCGCGTCCGGGGCGACACATGTGCAGCACGGACAAACTACGCCAGAGCCGGTGATGAAGAAAGTCTCAGCCGGTGACCGTGACCTCGGCGATACCACCCTGGTGGCCTTGGGGGATCTTCGGCAGCCTCGTCAGGTTGACCAGCAGGAACCGGGTCGTCACCGGATGTTCCGGCGCGAGGCGCGCCCCCTCTGCGGCGTCGGTCGCCCGCGCGACGACCTTCCAGCCGCGATGGTCGGTGGGCGGGCTCGTCGCACCGGCCGAGTCTGCGTCGCGGGCCGGGACACGCAGGTCGAGCGAGGTGCCGGTTCCCTTCAGCGCGACCGTCACCTCGCTGACCGCCCGCGGCGCCCCCAGGTCGAGGACGATGCCGACGCCGTCCTTGTCCATGTCCTGGTTGCGGTAGATCATCGTCAGCCAAGCGGTGGCCGGGTTGCCGTCGACCGCCAGCGGGACCTGGTCGCGGTTCTCCTCGCGGGTGTCGCCCTGGGGGTCGAAGTCGGACGCCGAGACGATGCGCAGCACGCCCGGCGTGTGGGGCGCCGGGGTCGGTGCGGGAGCCGCACGCTCACCACCGAGCCGCATCGCGACGGCGATCAACGAGCCGATCAGCACCACCAGCACCAGCACGACCAGCCGGGTGATCCAGGGCCGGCGTACCGGCTCACGCGGCGCCACCGGCGCGCTGACACGCCCGATCGGGTCGGTGGGCTCGACGTCGTCGGGCGTACGCGGGGTGACGGGACGCTGGCGTCCTGTCGGGACGTCGTCCGAGGCGACCTGGGCGCCGCCGAAGTAGGTCGGGTCGGCGCCCCCGTCGAACGCCGAGCCGGGAGACTGGGCCGGCATGGCCTCATCGGCGTCGACGTTCACCACCGGCACCGGGTAGCGCATGCGCCGCTCGAGGTCGTGGGACGCGTCGGCCGTGCCGAGCACGCGCCCCAGCTCGTCGGCAACCTCGGTGGCGGTGCGCAGTGGCGCCTCCTTGCCGCGCGGCAGGTCGCTGAGGATCTGGTCGCACACGCGGTCGAGGGCCGGGGAGACGCCCGCCCGGACCTGACGCGGCGTGAACAGGTCACCCTCGGAGTCGGTCGGGGCGGCAGCCATGCCGTACGCGTGGCCGCCCGGCCAGCGGGAGACGAGTGTGCAGTACAGCAGGCGGCCCAGGTCCATCACGTCGACGACCTCGGGGTCGTCGGAGTGGGCGAACCGGATGGGCAGCGGCGACATCGACGCCTCGAGCAGGAAGCCGACGATCTTGATGTTGCCCGCCGCGGTCACGATGATCGTGTCGGGCGAGATGCGCTGGTGGTAGAGCCCCTGGGCGTGCATGCCGGCGAGCGCGTCGGCCACCTCGCGCACCATCCAGGCCGCCTCCAGCGCGCTGAGCGGCCCGGAGGTCAGCAGCGTCTCGAGCGTCACCCCCGGCGCGTACTCGCAGACGATGTAGGCCCCGAAACCGGGCTCGTCGTCGGGCGACGTGCGTCCCGCCTCCTCGTGGGTCGGGCGGGCCACGTCGAGCACGCGAAGGAACCGCGCGTCGGTGGCCAGCGCCGCCTTGCGCGCCGAGGCAACGATGTGGTCGAACTCCTCGCCGGCGGGCAGCAGGTGAACCAGCACGGGCCGCGAGAGGACCTCGTCGAACGCGCGCCAGGTCTGGGTCGTGGCCCGGCGTACGAGCACCTCCTCGAGGCGATAGCGGCCGGCCAGGTCGGTGCCTGCACGCGCCCGCACCGGATGGACCTCCTCGGCCGTGTCCTCGACGTCGTCGTCATCGTCGGCGACCGCCACCGCCGCCACGGGATAGGTCTCGGCCTCGGCATCGGGGAACGGCACCGAGACGACCTCCCGCTCCTCCTCCAGCTCGACCAGGTGGGCCGACTGGTCGGCCGTGTCACCACCCTGCTCGGCGGGGGTGTCGACGTCGGGATCGTCCGGCGTGCGCCGGCCGCGGCGCAGCACCGTCGAGACGATCTCGTTGACCTCGTGGATGCGCAGCACCCGCGCCAGCACGAAGAACAGGGCCAGCGCGACCAGCCCGCCCGCCACGAGGCCGAGGGCCTGGGCGAGCATCGACTCGCCGACCTTCGTCGTGATGAACCACGCCAGCGCCGCACCGGGCGCGACCGCCAGGCCGACGCGGACGAGGTGGCGTACGAGCGCGGTGACCGACAGGCCCGGCAGGCGCTTGCCGAGGCGGTGGTAGGACAGCGCGAGCCCGAACACGTACGACAGCGAGTAGGCCAGCGCCAGGCCCGGCGCGACGAGCTCCGGACGCTGCACCGGGACGACGAAGACGACGGCGAACACGACGTTCAGGGCGGCGATCACGCACTGCTGGAAGAACGTGGCGCGCGTGTCCTCCAACGCGTAGAAGGCGCGCAGGCAGACGTACTGGATCGTGAACGGCACCAGCCCGATCGCGAACGCCATCAGCGTCCAGCCGATGTATTTCGCGTCGTCGGCGCCCGAGCCGTGACCGAACAGCAGGTGGGTGGCCGGCATGGCGAGCGCGATGAACGCGGCCGCGGCCGGCAGCAGCACCGACGTCGTGAGCCGGATCGTCCGCATCGTCTCCCGGCGTACGCCGACGAGGTCTCCCTCCGCGGCCATGCGGGACGCCGACGGCAGCATGGCCGTGGCCAGCGACACGGTGATGAGCGAGTGCGGCAAGATCCAGATGAGGTACGCGCGCCCGTAGGCGGCGAGACCGGCGCCCGCACCGCCGACGGTCGCCGACGTCGCCAGCTTGTCGACGACGATGAGCGCGAGCTGGTTGACCAGGACGAACCCGAGCGTCCACTTGGCCAGGTGGAACGTGTGGCCCAGGCCTGTGCCGCGCAGGTCGAAGCGCGGACGGAAGCGGAAATCGAGCTTGCGCAGGAAATAGATCATCACCAGCGTCTGGGACACGATGCCGAACGTGGCACCGCCGCCCAGCAGCAGCGCCTGCTGGGTGGTGAACGGCGCCGAGCCGTCGGAGCGCCCCCACACGCCCAGGTAGGTCAGCAGCACGCCCACCTGGACGACGTTGTTGGCGATCGGTGCCCACATCATGGGGCCGAACCGGTCGTGGGCGTTGAGGACCTGGCCGAGCAGGAAGAACACGCCGTAGAAGAACACCGACGGCAGACACAGATAGCCCAGAAAGACCATCATCTGGTAGTGGGCGGCCATCTCGGGCGCGCGCCACGTGCCGTGGGCGTACAGGCCGATCACCCAGGGCGCGGCCACCGTGATGGCCACCGCGATCGAGCCGATGATCAGCAGGAACGCCGTCATGATGCGGTTGGTGTAGGCCTCGCCCCGGTCGGGGTCGTTCTTCACCGCCCGCACGATCTGCGGCACGAGGACCGTGTTGAGGGCACCGCCGGCGAACAGGATGTACAGCGACGTCGGGACCACCGTGGCCAGCTCGAACATGTCGGCCTGGCGCGAGCCGTTGCCCATCACGAAGGCCAGCAGCATCACCCGGACGAAGCCGAGGATGCGGGAGGCCATCGTGCCCGCCGCCATCAGCGCCCCGGCCGAGACCAGCCGACTCGTCGCCGGGGAGTCGTCGTCATCGGCGGCCGGCCCGGGTTCGGGACGGACCGTGTCTTCGAACTCGGGGCGGATCGTGTCCTCGAGCTCGACCGGGTCCATGCGCCCGGTGGGCAGGTCGGCGGCGGACAGCGAGTGGGGCTGGGTGTCGTCGGAGACACCGGGACGTTCGCTCACTCCTGGCTCCCCTCCTCCTGCTCGTCGTCCTGCGGGGCGTCGCTCGTGGTCACGCGGCGTGCAGCGATCGACGCCACCCTCTCACGCGCGACCTGGCGGATCCTGAAGGCCGTCGTCGAGATCAGCACGACGCCCGAGGCCACCACGATGATCCACCCGACGAACCCGAAGTTGGTGGCCCGCACCTCGAGCCGGCGGCCCCGGCCGATCCGGGTGCCGTCGGGGGTCACCAGCTGGGCGGTCACCATGACCGGGCCGTTGGCGGCAGCGCGGCCGGTCACGTTGACCGTGGTCGACTGCTGCGCCGGCACCACGATGTCGTTGTGACGCGCGAAGGACAGGCGCTGGGGCTGGTCGGAGGTGAAGTCGATCGCCACGCGCACCGGGTGGTCGAGCTTGTTCGTCACCGTCATCGGGAACGACCCGCTCTGGCCGGACATGATCACCGTGCGCTGGGAGGTGAGGTTGATCTTGGCACCGCCGAGGAGGTCGCGCGACTCGGCGAGCAGCGGTTCGACCCAGGTGCGGTAGGCCGCCGGGTCGCCCCGCCACCAGCTCGACAACGTGCGTGCGATGAGGGAGTTCGTCAGCCGCTGACGGGGCACCGGGTCGGGCAGGATCTCGGCGTACGCGGCCTGGGCGCGGCTGACCTGACGCATCTGGTCGAGCTGGGCCGGGTCGAGCTCGCGGTCGCGCATCTGGGTGGTGTAGCCCAGCTGCTGGTTCCACTCCGCCGGCTTCTCGCGCAGCAGGTCGGTCAGCGGCATGCGCTTGATCCACGGGGCGTCCGCGGCGATGTCGGCGTCGGCCTCCGCGCCCTCCGTGACGACATGGACCTGTGGGGCCGCGTGGGCGGCCGCGGCGACCCACGTGTCGGCCAGCACGCGCTGGCGCACGTGGACCGACGTCAGCCGCGGCTCGGGCCCGGGGCCGCCGGCGTACGCGTTGGGGTCGTAGGCCAGCAGCGGGGCCGTGGTCAGCGGCGTCAGGTAGGACTGGGAGGTCGTGGTGTCGGACGCGAGGATGACGGCCGGCTCGAGGCGCTCGAGCCACGCAACCGTCTCGGCGTCGACCTGGCCCTCGCGGACATAACCGAGCAGCGGCAACGACGACGTCTCTGAGACCTGCTCACCGGCGGCCTGGACGCGGCGGAAGCTTTCCTCGAGGCCCTGGTGGGCGATCGTGGCCATGTCGGGGACGGCGAACGGCGTACGGAACCCGCGCTGCCCCTGCAGGCTCTCGTAGTCGGCCAGCCAGCGCCTGGCCATCGCGCTCCCCGTGCCGGGGAAGGTCGCGCCATCGGTCTGGCGCACCTGGTAGCCCGACTCCGTCGCCATGGCCCGGACCGACTCCAGCAGCGCGGGATCGATCGCCCACGACACGTCGGGACGCGCCGCCGCCCGCATGAGCCGGCTCAGGCGGCCGTTGGCGGCGAGCTCGTCGGCGAGGTGGTCGTCGGAGAACACCCCGGGCGCGACCATCGAAGGAGCGCTCGACAGCACGACCACCGTCGGGACGCGCACCTGGTCGGTCTGGGCGGCCGCGGTGCCCTGGCGCGGCAGCGGCACCAGGACCCGCGCACGGCCAAGCGTGGCGTTGCCGCGTCGCCCCGCCTTGCCGACGACGTGGACCCCCATCAGGTAGACACCACCGGTGCGCGGGAGCTCGAGCTGGCTCACCGCGGCCTGCACCTGGAAGGGGACGGTCTCCCCCGGCGCCAGCGAGGGCTTGGCGTCGGTGGTGAGGTTCTGGAACGCACCCGGCTCGGTGACGCGGCCCCCGTAGGGCTGGGTCGGCGCGGACGTCAGCGTGGCCGCCAGACCCTCGGCGGTGGTGACGGGTGACCAGTCGCGCCACATCAGCACCTGGGCCAGCGTCAGCGTCTCGCCCGAGGTGTTCGTCACCCGGCCCCGGATCGTGATCGTCGACTCGCGCGCGGGGACGGCGGGGTCGAACTGGTCGATGGTGATCGTCGCGGCCTGCTCGTCGTTCGCGTACGCGACGCCGGGCACGAGCGCGGGCATGAGCACCAGCAGCCCGGCCAGCAGCAGGCGGACGAGACGGATCACTTGGCCATCGTACGGGGGCCGACCGTCAATCGGCTGTGCTCCACGCGCACGGCCCGAGGTGCGCGCGGACGGGCGCCGCTCAGCCCACGTGCTCGAGCGCGAGGAGCGTCCGCTTGGCGGTCGTGCCGCCCCGGTAGGCGCCCGGCGTCCCGTCGGAGCGCACCACCCGGTGGCAGGGCACGACGACCGGGACGGGGTTGAGCGCGCAGGCCGTTCCCACCGCGCGCACGGCGCGGGGGCTGCCGGCGGCCGCCGCCACCTCGGCATAACTGCGGGTCTGGCCGTGGGGGATCGTCCGCAGCTGGTCGAGGACCTCCCTGCGGAACCCGTGGGCCAGGCGCAGGTCGAGGTCGACCTCGGCCATCGGGCGGCCCGCGAAGTAGTCGTCGAGCGCGCGGGCGACGGGGTCGAGCCGGTCGGGCTCGTGGAGCACCCGCGGGGAGACCTCGCGGGCGAGCAGGTCGAGGACGTCACCCTCGTCGGCGAACGCGACACGGACCAGGCCGCGCTCCGTCGCCGCCAGGGTGAGGCGCCCCAAGGGCGAGTCGAAGTGACGCCAGGCCACGTCCACCAACCCCGCCCCGGCGGCACGACGCGCCAGACCCACCCTCAGGCGGCGCACGTCGGCGTCGGAGACCGCCGGAGGGTCGAGCCTGTCGAGCAGGTCGCGGTCGACAGTCATCACAGGGACTCCTTCTGGGCTCGCAGGGCCCGCAGCGCGTCGGAGGCGGCCCGGCGGGCCGCCTCGGGGGTGCCGCCCAGCCGGGCGGCGATCTCGGCGTACGGCAGCCCCGCCGCGTACTTCAGCACCAGCACGTCGCGCTGGCGCGGCGGCAGCCCGGCGACCGCCTGCCACACCGGCTCGGGCGGGGCGGGATTGCCCAGCGTCGACGGTCCGTCGGGCGTGCGGTCGACGGGGACGGGCGTACGCCGCCGCAGGGAATCGAGGCAGGCACGACGGGCGATGGTCACCAGCCAGGCCTCCACGTTGGCGTCGTCGGCCAGCTCGGGCCACGCGCGCAGCGCCTTGAGGAACGTGTCGGACCAGGCGTCGTCGGCGTCGACCGGGCCGAGCATCGCCCGGCACACCCGCAGGACCGTCGCACCGTGCTCGGCCACGGCCGCGTCGAAGGGGCTGCGCATCAGGACTGGCCGAACGTGGGGACCTCGTCGAACAGCGACGGCGGCGCGGCCCCCTCGAGCTCGAGCAGCCAGGACTTGCGGTCCACGCCCCCGGCATAGCCCGTCAGCGTCCCGTCCGCACCGATGACACGGTGGCACGGCACCACTACCGACACCGGGTTGTGCCCCACGGCCTGGCCCACGAGCTGGGCGTTCCGTGAGCCCAGGCGTGCGGCGATCGCCCCGTAGGTCATGGTCGCGCCGTAAGGGATCTCTTGGAGCACCGCCCACACCCGCTGCTGGAACTCGGGACCGCGCAGGTCGAGCGGCAGGTCGAACGACGTACGCCGACCCGCGAAGTAGGACTCCAGCTGGCCGACGACCTCACCGACGAGCGGCACCGACTCGACCTCCACCGTCCGGCCCCATGCGCCGCGGTCGGGCCGCGTCCAGTGGCCGGGGAAATAGATGCCGACCACGGCGTCGCCCGTCGCCGTGGTGTCGACGACGACGTCGAGCCGTCCGATGGTGGTCGTGACCTCGGCATGGCGCAGGTCTGGCGTGGACAGGTCGGGTGGGGTCATGGGCACCTCCTCACCTCGTAGACGTTCTCGCCGACGAAGACGTGAGGTCGATCGTAGAACGACGTGATAGGCCTGTGGGGTGACCTCGTCCACGCGCGCGTTCCCAGGACACCGCCCGGGCGAACCCGCGTACCTGCGGATCGTCGTCTCGCTCTTCCTCGCCGGGCTCGCCACGTTCGCGCTGCTCTACACCACCCAGCCGCTGCTGCCGGAGCTCGGCACCGTCTTCGGCATAGACGAGGCCACCACGACGCTCTCGGTGTCGGTGACGACCCTAGGGCTCGGCATCGCGCTGCTCCTGGCCGGGCCGGGCACCGAGATGTGGGGCCGCACTCCGCTGATGCTCGGCTCGTTGTTCGCCTCGTCGCTCGCCGGCCTCGCGTGCGCCGCCGCCCCGACCTGGCCCGTGCTGCTGGCGTTGCGCGGGGCGGAGGGCCTGCTGCTGGCGGGCCTGCCCGCCGTCGCGACGGCGTACCTGCGCGAGGAGGTCCACCCCAGCACCACGGCGCGGGCGACCGGGCTCTACATCGGCGGCACGGCCATCGGCGGCATGAGCGGGCGCCTGCTCGCCGGGTTCGTCGGCGACCACCTCGGCTGGCGGTGGGCGCTGGGCTCGATCGGCCTGCTGGGACTGGTGTGCTCGGTCGTCGTGCTGGTGCTGCTGCCGCGATCGCGCAACTTCGTCGCCGTCCCCGCGCGCGCCTCGGAGGTCTGGGCGACCGCGCGCCGCGTCCTCACCGATCCGGCGCTGCTGGCGCTCTACGGGATCTCCGGCACGCTGATGGGCGGCTTCGTCGCCGCATACAACGCCATGGGGTTCCGGCTGGCCGCGCCGCCGTTCTCGCTGCCGCTGGGGCTGGCGTCGCTGGTGTTCCTGTCGTACGCGGTGGGGTCGTTCGCGAGCTCGTACGCCGGCCGCCAGGCCGACCGGTTCGGCCACCGCGCGGTGGTCCCGGTGGCCATCCTCGTCGGCATGGCCGGACTGCTCGTCACGCTCGCGCCGTGGCTGTGGGCGGTCGTGCTGGGCCTGGGCGTGTTCACCGCCGGCTTCTTCGCCGCGCACGGCGTGGCGTCGGGCTGGGTCGCCGCGCGCGCGGCGCTCGGCGGCGGCGGCACGGGGCAGGCCGCGTCGCTCTACCTGTTCGCCTACTACTTGGGCTCGTCGTTGTTCGGCGCACTCGTCGGGTTCGCGTGGAGCGCCGCCGCCTGGCCGGGCGTGGTCGCGATGGTCACGACCCTGTGGGCGGTGGCTCTGGGGCTGTCCCTCCTGCTGCGGCGCATCCCGCGCCTGGACTGACCCGGGCCGACGGCCGCACCGCCGCCCGGGACAGCGCGCTCAGTCGCGCGGGCAGGTGCACCAGTCCTCGGGCTTCACCTGGGCCTTCACCTGGTCGACGTGTTCACCGCAGCCCTGCCACGTGGTGTTGTGGCACTTCGGGCACTCGACGGGCTTGCACATGGGTCCTCCTCGGGTCGTGTCCCGGCTGGTCAGGGCCGGTTCGCACCCCAGCCTACCGGCGCGCCGATTTGACGCGTGTCGAGAGCCGCCGCGTACCGTGATCCGTCGACCTACCGAAGGGTCGGCACCATCGTGGCCCCATAGGGGGGCTGCGCCGTACGAGAAGCAGGACCCGCAATGAACATCCACGAACACGCGCTCACCGTCGACCTCCCAGCGACGGAGCTCTTCCGGATCCTCAACGACGAGACCTTCCTCTCCGCCCACATGCCGCGCACGAGTGAGGGCGACGCCACAGTGTGGCTGCGCATCGACGAGCCCGAGGCCACGCTGTCGTGGGGCTCGCCCGTCCACCACCTCGGCTCGCTCGATGTGCTCCCGGCTGCCGACCCCTCGCGCACCGAGCTCACGCTGCGGGTGGGCGGCGACAGCGACCTCACGGCGGCCGTCGCCGATGCGGCCCAGACCATCAAGGACCTCGCCGAGGGCGCACGCCTGGCTGCCTGACACCGGCGGGGCCACCTGGCACAAGGTGGAACGATCCGCACACCGGAGGATGGCGTCGGACGCCCGGGGGCGGTGTGATGGGGGCACCCAACACCCCCTCACCCGCGGGAGCCCAACATGCGCCGCCTCACGGCCCTCGTCACCGCCGCCGCCCTCGCAGGCACCGCCACCCTCGCCGCGACCGGCGCCTCGTACGCGCTCGGCGGCGGCACGGCCGCTCCGGCGAAGGTCGTCGCCGCGAACCACCCCGACCCAGAGGTCATCCGCGTCGGCGACACCTACTACATGTACGCGACCAACCAGGGCCAGCGCGTACCCGTGCGTACGTCGAAGTCACTGGCCGGCCCCTGGAGCGCGCCGCGCGACGTCATGCCGGCCAACGCGCCCTGGTCGACCGGCAAGCACTACTGGGCGCCGGAGGTGACCCAGATCGGGCCGACCGACTTCCGCATGTACTTCACGGCCAACGACCGCGCCACCGGCCGCCAGTGCATCGGCATCGCCCGCGCAGCCAGCCCGCTCGGCCCGTTCACGCCCCATGCGAAGTCGTTCCAGTGCGACTCCCGCGAGGGCGGCGCCATCGACGCGAGCACATTCCGCGACACCGACGGCAGCCTGTGGCTGATCTACAAGAACGACGGCAACGCGATCCGCCAGCGCACGACGCTATGGCTGCAGCGCCTCAGCCCCGACGGCATGACCAAGATCGGTGCCCGCCGCGCACTCATCTCGAACGACGCGCCCCACGAGCACGGCATCATCGAGGCGCCCGTGATGGTCAAGCGCGGCGGCAAGTACGTCCTCTTCTATTCCGGCGGCGAGTTCTGGAACGGCTCCTACTTCACCTCGTACGCGACGGCGACGTCGCTGACCGGGACGTTCACCAAGGCGTACCGCCCGCTGATGACCAACGCCTCGCTCAACGGCAAGGTCGACGGCCCCGGCGGCCAGGACATCGTCTCCACGCCGCAGGGCGACAAGATCGTGTTCCACGGCTGGCTCGACTCCAAGCGCACCGCGCGCGGCGTCTACGTGGCCGACCTCGGGTTCCCCGGTGGCAACCCCGTCGTGCGCGGTTCGCGCGTGCGCTACGAGGCGGAGCGCGGCCGGGTCAACCACGCTCAGGTCATGAAGAGCTCGCGCTACTCGCAGGGTGCGACCGTCGGCAAGATCGACTACGCCGACTCGTTCGTCGAGATGAACGTGTGGGTGCCGACGGCCGGCGACTACACCGCGAACGTCGCGTACGACGCCGGCTTCGGCGCCGCGACCCACAAGGTGTCGGCCAACGGGGTGTCGCAGGGCACGATCTCCTACCCGAACACCGGCTGGGGCACCGTCCGCGAGGCCCGCATCAACGTCCGGCTGAAGGCGGGGCAGAACACGATCCGCTTCGCCCGCGGCGACCGCTGGGCCCAGATCGACCACGTCGAGATCGCCTGAGCCGACCGAGACGACGCCGGCCGGCGGTGGGATCCCACCGCCGGCCGGCGCAATTCCCGCCCCGGTCGGGGCGTGGCCCGTCAGAGCGTGGCGGTGTCGATGACGAAGCGGTAGCGCACGTCGGAGCGCACCACGCGGTCGTACGCCTCGTTGATGCGGTCGGCGCCGATGACCTCGACCTCGGCGGCGATGCCGTGCTCGGCGCAGAAGTCCAGCATGCGCTGGGTGACGGCGATGCCGCCGATGTTGGAGCCGGCGATGGAGCGGCGACGTGAGGTCAGCAGGCCGACGTTGAACTCGAGCTTGTCCGTCGGCAGGCCGACGTTGACCATCGTGCCGTCGAGGTCGAGCATCCCCAGATATTTGTTCAGCGGGATCTTCGCCGACACGGTGTTGAGGATGAGGTCGAACGAGCGGCTCAGCTCGCCGAAGACCTCGCCGTCGGCCGTGGCGCGGTGGTCCTTCGCGCCGAACCGCAGCGAGTCGGCCTTCTTGTCCTCGGTCTGGGACAGCACCGTCACCTCGGCGCCCATCTTCGCGGCGATCTGGACGGCCATGTGGCCCAGACCGCCCATGCCGACGACGGCGACGCGGGTGCCGGGGCCGACGCCCCAGTGCTCGAGCGGCGAGAACGTCGTGACGCCGGCGCACAGCAGCGGCGCGGCCCGGTCGAGCGGGATGGAGTCGGGGATGTGGAGGGCGAATCCCTCGGTGACGACGATCTGCTGGCTGTAGCCGCCCTGGGCGACCTCGCCGTCGGGGTGGTGGGAGGCGTAGGTGAACACGGCACCGCGGTCGCAGTACTGCTCCTCGCCGGCGGAACAGGGCGGGCATTCCCCGCACGAGTCGACCATGCAGCCCACGCCGGCGTGGTCGCCGACCTCGAACCTCGTCACGGCCGACCCGACCTCGGTGACCACGCCCGCGATCTCGTGGCCGGGCACGATCGGGTAGCGCTGCTCGCCCCACTCGCCGCGCACGGTGTGGATGTCGGAGTGGCAGATCCCCGCGTACCGGATCTCGATGCGGATGTCGTCGGGGCGCAGGTCACGACGCTCGATGGTCGTCGCCTCCAGCGGCGCGGCGGCGGCCGGGGCCGCCCAGGCCTTCACGTTGGTGGTCATGGTTCCTCCTCGAATGGTCGAGGGCCACGGTACGCCGCCGCACCCCGCCATCGTCAGGTCCCCCGGCGCTTCGCGCGAGCACTGACGGGACGCGGCACCCATCACCGATCCCGCCTACGACGCGTCCCGCGACCGCGACGGGCGACGCCTGCGGGGCCAACGGCGAGTACGGTCCCGTGGCGTTTCCGCGCGGAGATCGGCGTCCGGGCCGTTAGGGTGGTCAGGCATCCACTCGAGGAGGAACCCCCATGGCCGGCCTGATCCACGCCCTGCGCGACCTGGCCCTGCTGATCGTTCGCGTCGGTTTCGGTGCCCTGCTCATCTTGCGCGGCTGGCAGCGGTGGACCGGCGACGGCGGCATGCAGAAGCAGATCGACTTCCTCGCGCAGTTCGGCACCCCTCAGCCGATGGTCATGGCCTGGGGCGGCACCCTGCTGGAGATCATCGGTGGCCTGTTCCTCGTGTTCGGCCTCCTGACACCGCTTGTCTCGCTCGCGCTCACGGTCGAGTTCGTGATGATCATCCTGTGGACCCGCTACTTCAAGGGCCCGTTCCTCAGCAACGGCGGCTTCGAATACCTCGGCGTCCAGGCCGGGCTGGCGCTGCTGCTCACCGTCTTCGGTGCCGGCCGCCTCGCCATCGACCAGCTGTTCAAGCGCACCACCGACGATGAGCTCGACGACATCGACGCCGCCAAGCCGCGCGCCACAGGCTCCACGAACGTCAGCGACTACGACCCGGCCTGACTCCTCGGTCGACGAGCTGAAGGCTCCGCAGAACAAGGAGTGTTGGAGCCCTCCAGCCCGGCGGGACGACGTCGCGGCATCTTCTACAGGTGGCGCGGTTGAGATCACACAAGCAGGTCACCGATCTCGCACGTGACCGGGTCACGCCCGCCCGCGGCGATCGTGAGCCGCGCGGTCGGCGGGCGCGTGTCGAGCACCATCGTCCCCAGCGTCGCGCCGGGACGGTGCACGCCGTCGGGCATCGGCGTACGCGCCAGCTGGTCGAGGCACCACCCGACCGGATCACCTGACGGCATCACCCAGCCCGAGGCCGTGCGCCCGCGGACGAGGCTGTTCTCAGAAGGCTCGTCGCCGTCGAGCACACGCAGGTGGTTGGTGTGCCACTGCACCGGCGCCTCTGGCATCTCCACACACCGGTCGGCGACACGCTCGAACCCCGCGTAAGCGCCGGTGGTCCAGTCCGTCACCGCGTAGTGGAAGCCACCGGCCGACGGCGTACGCGGCAGCAGATCGCGCACCTCCGCCAGCGAGCCAGCGCCCGCCAGCGCGTACGCGGCCAAGTGGCGCCCCTGAGCCGCAGCGGGCCGGGGCACAGTGATCGAGTCGCAGCCGTACGCCAACCCGCGCTCACCCACGACATAGGTGTTGGCGGGCACCATCCCCGGCGTCCAGAACACCCAGCGCGCAGGCTCACCCGACACGCGCAGGGTGAGCGCCACGGGGTCGAAGTCGGCCTCGTTGTCCTCGTTGTGGGCCGAGACGACGCCCTCGGGCGTACGCAGCGCCACGTCGGTGCAGCCGAGGCCGTCGGTGCCGAGGTCGCCGCGAAGGTTCAGCAGCTCGATCTCGGCGACGGGCACGTCGGCGCCGCGGGCGAGGCCGCGCAGGATGGCGTGCCGGGGCGAGCGTCGGGTCGCGGCGAGTACGTCGCCGAGGAACGGGGACCGCTCGGCGCGGCGGTGCACGGGGCCCATCACCGCCGCGCTGCCGACGGCGCGGCGGATGCGGTCACGGCAGGCCTCGCCGAGCTCCGCGTACGCGTCCTCGACCTCGCCGCGGACGACGAACCAGTCCAGCCCGCCCAGGTCCCGCTGCTCGATCATGTGCCCACCCCACCACAGCCGTGCGCCGCGCTCCAGCCGACCCCTCACAGACTTCACACAGGATTCGCATAGCCCAGCCCCACACAGCGGTGTCACAGTTGATGCATGACGACGAAGGAACCCGCGCTCACCCGCCCCGACGGCTCGCCCATCCGCGTGCTCACGGTCGACGACGAGCGGTCGCTGACCGAGCTGCTGTCGATGGCGATGCGCTACGAGGGCTGGGAGGTCTCCACGGCCGGCACCGGCTCGGAGGCGGTGAAGGTCGCCCGCGAGGTGCGGCCCGACGCGATCGTGCTCGACATGATGCTGCCCGACTTCGACGGCCTGGAGGTCCTGCGCCGCATCCGCGCGGAGCAGCCGGAGATCCCCGTCATCTTCCTCACCGCGAAAGATGCCGTCGCCGACCGCGTGGGCGGCCTGACCGCCGGCGGCGACGACTACGTCACCAAGCCGTTCTCGCTGGAGGAGGTCATCGCCCGCCTCCGCGCGCTGCTGCGCCGCTCCGGTGCCTCGCTGGTGCGCGCCGACTCGATGCTGGTCGTCGGCGACCTGACCCTCGACGAGGACTCCCACGAGGTCACCCGCGGCGGCGACCAGATCAACCTCACCGCGACCGAGTTCGAGCTGCTGCGCTACCTGATGCGCAACCCGCGCCGGGTCCTGTCGAAGGCGCAGATCCTCGACCGCGTGTGGAACTACGACTTCGGCGGCCAGGCCAACGTCGTCGAGCTCTACATCTCCTACCTGCGCAAGAAGATCGATCACGACCGTGCGCCCATGATCCACACGATGCGCGGCGCCGGCTATGTGCTGCGCCCGGCGGTCTGAGGCCGCGTACGCCATGTCCCTGCCTCCGCAGCCGCTCCCCCACCCGCAGCCGGTGCCCCACCCACAGCCGATCGCCCACCCACAGCATGGCCGGGGCGCCGAGCTCGAGCCGATCTCGCCGCTGGGCCGCGGCACGCTCGGTCGCCGCCTCGCCGTGCACGTGACCGTCCTGGTCGCGCTCACGGCGATCCTGCTGTCGACGCTGACGGTGCTGTCGACGTCCCAGCTGATGACGCGCTCGCTCGACCGCCAGCTCGACGCGGCGACGTCGCGCCAGGTCGAGCGCGGGCCCCGCGACAAGTGGGGTGGTGACCGCGGGGGCCCGCCCACCGCGGTGATGGGCCAGCCGGTCGGCACCATCGTGGTACGGATGAACACGTCGACGGGTTTCGGCACCGGTTCGGTGGTCTCCGACGACGCCGACGGTCAGCGCACCCTGTCGGCGGAGGCCATCGCCCGCCTGCTCCAGGTCGAGCCCGACCGCGGCAGCGAGACCGTCGACGTGCCGGGCTTCGGCGACTACCGGGTGAAGGCGGTGGAGCGGCCCGACGGCGTCCAGATCGTCGCCCTGCCCCTGCGCGACATGAAGCACACGCTGGCCGAGATGGTTGGCATGGCGGTGCTGCTGACGCTGCTGGGCATCGCGCTGGCCGTGTTCGCCGTACGCCGTCTCGTGGTGTCGGCGCTCGCCCCGCTGAACCGGCTCGCCGGCACCGCCCAGCAGGTCTCGCAGCTCGACCTCGACCGTGGCGAGGTCGCACTGCCGGTGCGTGTGGCCCCCCAGGACGCGGACCCGCGTACGGAGGTCGGCCAGGTCGGCTCGGCGCTCAACCACCTGCTCAACAACGTCGAGGGCGCGCTGTCGGCGCGGTGGGCGAGCGAGTCGAAGGTGCGCCAGTTCGTCGCCGACGCGTCGCACGAGCTGCGCAACCCGCTGGCCGCGATCCGCGGCTATGCCGAGCTGACGCGCCGCGACCGCGACCAGCTGCCGCCCGACACGGCCTTCGCGATGTCGCGCGTCGAGTCGGAGGCCGAGCGGATGTCGGGCCTGGTAGAGGACATGCTCCTGCTGGCCCGCATGGACTCCAAGCCCGACCTCCAGCTGACCCGCGTCGACCTCCGCGACCTGGTCCTGAACGCGGTCAGCGACGCCCAGGCGGCGGACGCGGCGTACGACTGGGGCGTGGACCTGCCCGAGGTGGAGGTATATGCCCACGCCGACCCGCACCGCCTCCACCAGGTGGTCGCGAACCTGCTCGCCAACGCCCGCAAGCACACCCCGGAGGGCACCGAGGTGACCGTCGCGGTGCGCCGCGACGGCGACCGGGCCGTCATCACCGTCACCGACGACGGGCCGGGCATCGCGCCGGAGATCCAGCCCACGGTCTTCCAGCGGTTCGTCCGCGCCGACTCGGCGCGCACGCGCTCGGGGGTGTCGAAGGACTCGACCGGGTTGGGCCTGGCGATCGTCCAGTCGGTGATGGAGGCCCACGGCGGCACCGCCGAGGTCACCTCGCGCCCGGGATTCACGGAGTTCACGCTGCGCCTGCCCGCCGCCTGAGCCGGATCGCACTGAGGGCGCACCCCCGACGCCTCCCGCCGGCGTGTCGTTTCGCCCCGCGTGCGATCGAGCTCGCTGTCCACAGGTGACTCGGGTCGATCGGGGAAAGCCCATCCCCAGGTCAGGTCCGCGCGAGACGTTTCCGCACTCCCGCGAACCATTCTCAGGCATGTCCATCGACTCGCTCCTCGGCGGCGAGGCCGTCGTCCGCCTCACGAAGTCCAACCGCAACCGCGTCGGGCGGGCCGCCCGCGCGGGCGAGCTGTCCCGAATCCTGCCCGGCACCTATGTCCGGGCCGGCACCGAACGGCGCCCCGCGGTCAGGGCAGCCGCGATCCACGCCTACGACCGCGATGCCGTGCTGACCGGCGCGTCGGCCGCAGCCCTTCACCTGCGCCGCGACACGTGGCCCGAGCAGCTGACCTTCAGCTCGCCGCGCCAGTGGCGGGTGAGCGAGGGCTGGTTCCGTGCCTCCAGGGGCGTCATCGCCCCCGAGCACGTGCTCGACACGCCCGTCCCCCACGTCGAACCCGCACTTTCGCTGCTCCAGATCGCCGCCGTGGAGGGCTCCGGCCCCATCCACACCGCCCTCCGCAAGAAGAAGGTCACGCCGCTGGCGCTCGAGGTCGCGGCTGTGGCTCACCGGGGCACCCGCGGGAACGCCGCGCGGCGGCGGGCCGCCAGGGACGCACGAGCGACACCCTGGTCATGCCCGGAGGCGAACTTCCATCAGCTCCTGCGGCGGGCAGGCATCACGGGGTGGGCCGGCAACGCCCTGGTCAGGGCGAACCACCACTGGTATTACCTCGACGTCGCCTTCCACCGGGAGCAGGTGGCCGTCGAGATCGACTCCTGGCAGTTTCACGGCGGGTTCGAGGCGTTCCAGCACGACCGGAGTCGCCACAACGACCTCGAGGCGATGGGGTGGCGGGTGCTGCGGATCACGCCGGAGATGCTCGATGAGCAGCCGGGGCAGGTCGTCGCCTGGGTCAGGGAGGCGTTGCGCACCTGAGGGCGAGCTCGATCGCACGCGGAGCGACATGACACGCCGGCAGGAGCCGTCGAGGGCGCGTCGCGCGTGCGATCCGGCTCAGTCGAACGCGACCTCGGCGCCGAACGCCGCGCGGCGACCGACCCGGGCGAACGCCCGCAGCAGCGGCTTGGCGAACGCCAGCACGAGGAGCGCGGACACCACCCCGCGGGGCAGGTCCCAGAACAGCGAGGTCACCAGCCAGAAGCGCGCGTAGTGCACGGCGTTGGTGGCCAGCGGCGCGCCCGGGTCAAACGTGAGCCCAGACTCGAAGCGCGCGAACGGCCAGAACCACAGGTTCATCACCAGCCCGTACGCCAGCCCCGCGGCGAGCGCGTACGCCGCCAGCAGCACCACGTGGCCCCAGCGGGCCTCGCGCCGCGGCTTGGGCAGCAGGCCGGCGCCGAGCGCGACCCAGCCCGAGGCGAACATCTGGAACGGCACCCACGGTCCGATGCCGCCGGTCAACAGCCCGCCGGCGACGATGCCGAGCGCGCCGAGGACGAACCCGAAGCCAGGCCCGAACGCGTAGGCAGCCACGATGAGCATGAAGAAGCCGGGCTCGAGACCGGCGGTGCCGGGGCTCAGCGCGCGCAGGCCGGCGACGACGGCGGTGAGCATCCCGAGCAGGGCGACGACCTTGGCGTCCATCCCGCCGTCGATGATCTGCGCGAGGACGACCGCGGCCAGCAGCGGCAGCAGCAGCGCGAACAGCCACGGCGCGTCGGTCGAGTGGGACGACGAGCGTGCGGCGGCCTGCTGGATGGGCACGACCAGCGGCCAGGTGAAGGCCATGAGCCCCACCAGCGAGGCGAGGGCGAGGACCACGGCCGAGCGGAGGCCGAACGGGATGGTGTTGTGGCTCATCGCGACTCCCCCGCCCGCCCGGTGGCGGCGAGCACGTCGTCGACGGTCAGCACCGGCGCGGGCGCCATGACCTTCGCGACCTGCGGCGCGAACATCGGGGAGGCGGCGACGACGTCGGCGGTCGGCCCGTCGGCGACCACGTCGGCGTCGGCGACGACGACCACGCGGTGGGCGATCTCGGCGACGAGCTCGACGTCGTGGGTGGCCATGACCACGCCGCGGCCCTCGGCGGCGAGCCCGGCGAGGTGGGCGGCCAGCCGCGCCTTGGCGCCGTAGTCGAGGCCGCGCGTCGGCTCGTCGAGCAGCAGCAGAGGCGGGTCGCCGGCGAGCACGACCGCCAGGGCGAGGCACATGCGCTGGCCCTCGGACAGGTCGCGCGGGTGCTGGGCGGGGTCGATGCCCGGGGCGAGCCGGTCGAGCAGGTCGCGGCACGTCCCGGCGGGTACGCCGAGGTCGCGGTCGGCGGTGCGGCACTCGTCGGCGACGGTCGCGGCGTACAGCAGGTCGGCGGGGTCCTGCGGGACGAGCCCGACGCGGCGTACGAGGTCGCGCGGCCGGGCGCGGGCGGGGTCGAGGTCGCCGACGCGGGCCGAGCCGGACGCGGGCCGCACCAGCCCGACGAGCGTCGACAGGATCGTGGACTTGCCGGCCCCGTTGCGGCCCATGACGGCGCACACCTCGCCGCCGCGCAGGGCCAGCGACACGTCGCGGAGGGCGACGACCGGGCCGGGGTGACGCACGGCCACGTGGTCGAGCGTGGCCAGCACCGGTCCGTTCGCGCCGGTCGGGCGCGCGGGGGCGGGGGCGTCGGCGAGGGAGGCGCGCACGGGGGCGGCCCGCCGGCGGGCGTCGCGGACGCTCATCGGCAGCGGGTCCCAGCCGAGCGCGCGACCCAGGTGGACCACGGGCGGGGAGACGGCGGCGGTCCGCATCACGCTCGCCGGGTCGCCGTCCGCGACGACCGTGCCGCCGCCGAGCTCGAGGACGCGGTCGGCGTACTGGACGACGCGTTCGAGCCGGTGCTCGGCCATGACGACGGTCAGGCCGAGGTCGTGGACGAGGCGCTGCACGGCGGCCAGCACGTCCTCGGCGGCCTGCGGGTCGAGCGCGGACGTGGGCTCGTCCATGACGAGCACGCGCGGGTGGGCGGTGAGCGCGGCGCCGATGGCGACGCGCTGGCGCTGGCCGCCGGACAGGGTGGTGAGCGTGCGGCGGCGTACGCCGGCCAGGCCGAGCAGGTCGAGGGTCTCCTCGACACGGACGCGCATCACGTCGGGGGCGGTGCCGAGGCTCTCCATGGGGTACGCGAGCTCGTCCTCGACGGTGTCGGTGACGAACGAGGCGAGCGGGTCCTGGTGGACGAAGCCGACGACGTCGGCAAGATCGCGGGGCCGCCAGTCGCGGGTGGAGCGGCCGGCGACCTCGACGGTTCCGGACAGCCGGCCTCCGGTGAAGTGGGGCACGAGCCCGTTGAGGGTCTTGAGCAGCGTCGACTTGCCGGATCCGGTCTCGCCGACGAGCAGCACGAGCTCGCCCTCCTCGACCTCGAACGTCACGTCGTGGAGCGTGGGCCGGTCGGCGCCGTCGTAGGTCAGCGCGACGTCGGTGAGCCGGATCATGCGGGCACCTCCTCGGGGTCCGGCCCCCGCTCGGGGGCGGGCTCGGCGGCCTCGGCGGCCGCGGGGACGGCGCGTACGCGGGGGTCGGGCGCGGCGAACGCGGCCAGGGCGGCGACGAGCACGGCGGCGACGGGCAGGACCTCGACCGGCGGGGCGGCGAGCGGGCCGGGCAGCTTCAGGCCGCCGAGGCCGAGCGTGCCGAGGACGACAAAGACGAGCGCGGGGACCGCGCCGCAGGCGGCGACGAGCCACTCGGGCAGCGCCCACGGGTCGGGCCGGTAGCGCGAGCGGACCGCGCGGTCGCGGCCCAGCGCGAGCGAGCCGAGCAGCAGGACGACGCCCACGGCGAGCGCGCCGAGGGCGACGGCGGGCGCCATGGCCGCCGACACCATCCCGTACGCGCCGACGAGCAGCCCGATGATGCCGCCGAGCGAGACCAGCGTGGTGGTGACGCGGGCGGCGCGGCCGAGGTGGCGCGTACGCCCGAAGCCCTTGGACTCCATGGCGGCGGCCAGCGCGACGGCCCGGTCGAGCGCCGACTCCAGGACGGGCATCATCGTGGTGCCGAAGACCGTGGCGAGGCGTACGCGCTGGCCGCGCAGGCGGCGGGCGGCGTGGACGCGGCGGGCGTCGGCGACCATCTGCGGCGCGAACGTGAGCGCGACGACGCAGGCGACCTGCGCCTCGTACAGCGCGCCGGGCAGCGACCGCAGCAGCCGCAGCGGGGAGGCGAGCGCGTTGGCGGCGCCGAGGCAGGCGAGCATGATGCCGAGCTGGCCGCCCTCGTACAGCGCCGACAGGACGGCCTCCCAGGTGACGACTCCGCCGACCTTGACGCCGCGTACGCCCTCGGGCAGCGGCAGCTGCGGCAGGACGACGAGCACGTGGGAGCCCTGGGAGTAGGTCGACAGCACGGCCTGCAGGAGTACGCGCAGCGCGATCACGACGAGCGCGACCTTCAGGAAGACGGTGTACGCGCGGGCCCACGGCGCGTCGGTGCGCCGGGCCTCGACGACGAACCCGGCGACGGCGGCGACGAGGACCAGCAGCACCGGGTTGAGGGTGCGGCTCGCCGCGACGGCGAGCCCGGCCGCCCACAGCCACCACGCCCCCGGGTGGAGGGCCCGGGGGTTGCGCGGTGAGTGGACGGCCTGCACGTCAGGCGTTCTCGTCGGTGCGGCGCCTGCGCATCCACCAGGTGCCGGCGGCGAGCACGAGCAGCACGGCGGCGGCCAGCACCCACGGCAGGACCGGCGTGGCCTTCTCGGCGGTGTCGGGCGCGGGGGCCGGGGCCGCGGTGGCCTTCGACGAGCCCTTCGGCGCGGTCACGGTCAGCGGCAGGGTCTCGTCCTTGGCGGGCGCGTCGATGCGTACGGCGTCGGTGCAGGCGGTGGCCGGGTAGCCGCCGATGCCGCAGGTCTTGCCCTTCTCCTTGCGGACGTCGGCGACCTGGGCGAGCACGTCGGCGGCGGTGGCCTCGGGGGCGGCGACGACGCACGTGCCGTTGACCTTGCCGTCGGGCTTGTCGGTGGCGGCGATCGGCGCGTCGGCGGGCGTGCCCTGGTCGATGACGACGGCGACGCGCTTCTTGCCGTCCTCGGCCGGGGCGGCGGCGCAGATCTGGGCGAAGTCACCGGCCGCGCGCGGCGTGCGCCGGTCGTTCATGCCCGCCGAGGCGAAGCGCCAGCCGAGGACCTGACCGTCGTCGGGGACGATGCCGTCGGCGCCCTTCTGCGCGTAGTCCCACGTCGTGCCGGTGGCCTGCCAGAACGACCAGTAGCGGTAGCCGTCCTCCGCGTGGGCGGGCGGCGCGATCAGGGACAGGGCGCCGATGGCCACCAGCAGTGCGGCGGCGAGGCGACGAAGGGCGTACATGTGGGCTCCTCGGTGGTCGGAGACCACGCGAAGACCCGGCGTACCGGCCCTTCCCCGCAGTCCACGACGGGTTCGGTGAATCAGTCGACGCGCGGGGCAGTGCTCCGGCTCGGCCCGAGGGCCTCACGGTTGCGGGTCAGCGCCGGAATCGCACCGGCTTCCCTGATCCGCACGTCCTTCAAGTTGTGCGACGGGCAGCCTACACCCGCGCCTCATCGGCACAGTGCGTGATCGGACGGTCGGTCTCGCACGAATCTCCGAGAGATCGAACTCGGCAAGAGACGCAGCGACGACCTCGCCCACCGCTACCGAGAATGGCTCACAGCAGCTTGACACCAGATAGGAGCATCAGACCCGATCTACCGGAGGGGGAGGTGGGACCGGTGGTAGAAGTCGTAGAACCATTTCCAGTGGGCAGGCGGATCGTATCGGACGGTCTCTGAGTCGCCCCGGGACGTCTCAGGCAAAGTCAAGAGAAGCCACCTCTGGCCACTCGGTCGGCGGTTCATCGCCGAACCACGGTTGTTCAACCCCAATGAGACGTCCACCGCGGACCCAGACGATCAGCTCGCCGCAGAGCTTGCCATCAACAACGACGGCGGGGACGGGATGAACCGGACCATTCGGCAGCGATATGGCGGGGAGGTCATGTGAAACGTCGACATCAACCGAACGGCCACTGATTTCCGCGATGACGGTAGCTGCGTCGGCCTGGGCGACGAGGGCTTCGCGATCTGACGCCGAGAGATTCTCTGCGACGAGCCTAATCAGACCGACGAGCCGAACAGACAGGGCGGTCATGGCGTGAACGCCGTTCCGATGCGCGGGATCCCATCAACTACGGCCCCGCGTATGACAACGTCCTGACCACCAACAACTCGGTTGACTTCGAACCGGCCCGCACTCGGAAGATCCGGGCCAGGGGGGTCTGTCTGATTCTTTGTGTAAGTGGTGTTGGTTGGTTGAGACCCAGGCGGTCGCCGTAGGTCAGGGCTAGTACGTTCAGGATGTTCTTCCAGCCGGCGATCTGGCCGGTGGGGTTGGGCCGGTTCGGTTCTTTGTGCCGGATGGCGGGGTAGAGGACCTTCAACGCGGACTGCTCGTCGGGGAAGTGTCCCCGGCGCCGGGTCGCGGCCCGGAACCGAGCATTCAGCGACTCGATCCCGTTGGTGGTGTAGATGATCTTGCGGATCTCGGGCGGGAAGTCCAGGAACGGGATGAACTCCTCCCACGACCTGCGCCACATCTGCACCATCGCCGGATATTTGCCCTGCCAGGCCTCGGCGAACCACTCGAACTCGTCCTCGGCGGCGTCCACGCTCGGCGCGACATACACCCGTTTCAACGCCGCGGTGATCTTGGGCCAGTCCGCCTTCGACGCATACCGCAGACTCGACCTCATCAGATGCACCACACACGTCTGGACCGTCGCGGCCGGCCAGATCGCGGTGATCGCCGGCGGCAACCCCTTCAGCCCGTCGCAACACACGATGCACACGTCGAGAATCCCACGATTCTTCAGGTCTGTCAGCATGTTCATCCACTGCTTCGCACCCTCCCCACCCGAAGGGCCGACCCACATTCCCAACACGTCGCGGTAGCCCTCTGAGTCGCCCCGGGTGTGGTGGAGGGTCTGATCTGCCGAGAGGATGCAGATATGCCCGCACCGAAGAAGTACCCCGAGGAGTTGCGTGAGCGAGCGATCCGCCTGGTGCGTGATCGTCTCGCTGCTGAGCCGAGGTTGTCGCAGAACAAGGCCTGTCTGGCCGTGGGTGAGCAGCTGGCGATCAACGGCGCTACCTTGCCGAACTGGGTCAAGGCGGCCCGGGTCGACGACGGGGAGCTGCCTGGGACCACGAGCGCTGACGCCGCTCGGATCGCTGAGCTCGAGAAGGAGAACCGCGAGCTCAGGCGCGCGAATCTCATTCTGCGCCAGGCGAGTGCGTATTTCGCCCAGGCGGAGCTCGACCGCCGCTGAGTGACGTCGACGCGTTCATCGACGAGCACCGTGATGAGCACGGGGTCGAGCCGATCTGCTCCACGCTGGCCGAGGCCGGCCACCAGATCGCCCCCAGCTCCTACTACGCCCGCAAGTCCCGCCCGCCATCGGCGCGTTCGCGCACGGACGCGGTCTGGGACGAACGGATCACCACGGTGCACGCTGCGAACCGCGGGGTGTACGGCGTCCGGAAGATGTGGAAGGCCTTGGCGCGCGAGTATCCCGGCGAGCACGTCGCCCGCTGCACCGTGGAGCGACGCATGGGAGCGCTGGGGTTGGCCGGCGTGCCGAACAAGCGACACCCCACGACCACGCGCCGCCCCACCAAGGCCGTCGAGTTCCCCGCGGACCGGCTCGAGCGAGACTTCACCGCGCCCGCCCCGCAACCGCCGCTGGGTCGCCGACATAACCTACGTGTCGACCTGGTCGGGGTTCGTGTACGTCGCGTTCGTCACCGACCTGTACTCGCGACGCATCGTGGGCTGGCGAGTCGCGAACCACCTGCGCACCGACCTCGCGTTGGACGCCCTGGAGCAGGCCATCTGGTCACGCCGTCAGGAAGGTGAGGACACCCTCGAGGGGCTGGTGCACCACAGCGACCACGGCGTCCAGTACGTCGCCATTTCCTCTACCGAACGGCTCGCGCAGGCCGGGATCGAGGCCTCGGTCGGGTCTATCGGCGACTCCTACGACAACGCCGCCGCCGAAGCGGTGAACCGGCTCTACAAGAAGGAGCACATCTGGCGAGAGGGCCCTTGGAGCGGGATCGAGGCCGTCGAGGCCGCGACCTTGGTCTTGGGTCGACTGGTACAACCACCGACGCCTGCACGGCCACTGCAACGACACCCCGCCCGCCGAGCACGAAACCACCTACTACGCTGCACTCAACCGTGCCCCGGCAACCGCCAGCACGGCATAACCCGCCCTCCACGAAACCCGGGGCGATTCAACCTGCACGACCGTCACGGATCCGTTGTCGGTGGTATCGGTGGAACCCACGACCTGCGAACCACGATCGCTCGCAGTTGCAGGTGCGTCGTAGACCGGAGAGTCGTAGGCGTAGGTGGCAGCACCCACCACCGAAACCGGCCGGGCGGCAGCCGCTGGCGACACCAACCCAACCAACGCCAGGAGCGCCGCCACGAACGCCAAGAGGACGCGCCGCATCACACGCCACCAACGGTGAGGTCATACCGCCGATGCGGCCACGTGAACGTGTCAGGGCCAATCGCGACAACCGCGACCGCGTCCAAAGCAGCCTGGCGCAAGCTCTCCTGGTCTACAGAAGCCTCACCGATCGAGCGGGCATACATCAGGACTCGCCAAGAATCGAATACCGCCCGGCCTTCAGCGTCCCAATCCACATCAACATCCGCACCCGACTCCAACTCGAACCGACAGCCACGACCATGGAGCCTAAAGGTCCCCAAGCAGTCAAGCGCACCGGATCGCACCAGATGGCTCCCGTCTCGAGGTTGAAGAAGCACACCCGTCCAGATCGTTGGCCGCTCGGTCCCTTCGAACCTCACGACAAGCGCATCTAGGCATTGGGCCGTCAGTTGCACGAATGCCTCGACGATCTCACCGGGAGTCATCGCAACCTATCCCGGCCCACGGAGTACGTCGATTGGAGGATGTCGTCGATCGACGTGTACCGACCTGGACCAATCACCGTTGATGGATCGACAACCCGGTACTGGACATCAATGCCTGCGCGGCGCGCAGCCGCGAGGCGATGGTGCCCATCCACCACAACACGCTGGCCATTCAGTTCCACCACGTCGATTGGTGCACCCTGCCATCCGTTGACGCGCATCGACTCCGCGATCTCATTGACCGGGTCTGTCAGATTCTTTGTGTAAGTGAGGTTGGTCAGTTCAGACCCAGGCGGTCGCCGTAGGTCAGGGACAAGATGTTGAGAATGTTCTTCCAACCGGAGACCTGACCGGTCGGGTTGGGGCGGTTGGGTTCCTTGTGGCGGATCGACAGGTAGAGGACCTTGAGTGCGGATTCCTCGTCGGGAAAGTGGCCGCGTCGACGGGTGGCGGCCCGGAACCGGGCGTTCAGCGACTCGATGCCGTTGGTGGTGTAGATGATCCTGCGGATCTCGGGCGGGAAGTCCAGGAACGGGATGAACTCCTCCCACGACCGCCGCCACATCTGCACCATGGCCGGGTACTTGCCCTCCCACGTCTGGGCGAAGGCCTCGAACTCGTCGGCGGCCACGTCGGGGTTCGGTGCCACCTAGACCCGCTTCAACGCGGCGGTGATCTTCGACCAGTCCGCCTTCGACGCATACCGCAGGCTGTTGCCGACCAGATGGACCACACAGGTCTGCACCACCGCTTCCGGCCAGATCGCGGTGATCGCCGTGGGCAGCCCCTTCA
>NZ_BAAGXC010000007.1:0-23285 GCF_054780035.1 Mariniluteicoccus endophyticus
ACCAACGCACCCGCGACTACCGCGACAAGCACCTCGACGCCGGCTGGACCCTCGCAGCCGTCTACCGTTCCCTCAAACGAGCACTCGCCCGAGAGGTCTACCGCGCCCTGACCGGCCACTGCGAGATCCCGAACTACACCGACCTACGACCCGCCCGCCAAGCCAAGAACATCACCCTCACCAACGCCGCCGAAGCCTGCGGCACCTGGCCCGCACGAATCTCCGAGATCGAACTCGGCAACAGACGCAGCGACGACCTCGCCCACCGCTACCGAGAATGGCTCACAGCAGCTTGACACCAGATAGGAGCATCAGACCCCATCCTCGACCAATGGGCCAACCAACGATGGGAAAACGGACCCCTCGGATACCCCACCAGCAACCCAGCCTTCAACCCCACCACCAAGTGGTACGCCCAAAACTTCCAAGGCGGCCACCTCACCACCCAAAACCCCTGACAACACCTGAGGCCAGGCGGTTCTGCGCATGCAGGCCGTCTGGCCTCGACCTCTTGCGCGACGGCGCTGAGAAGCAACTGGACCTAGCTTCCCTCACGCTCACAGTGAGCAGACAGGTCGACCACACAGGCGCCACATGCCCGGCCGGTGTGATCGAGGCATGGCAATCACCGACACCTTCTCACCGCTGGCGCGCAGCACCTCCGGGTCCACCGCAGCCGGCCCCCTGCTCCAGGCCGAGCCCGCATCCGACCCGGCCACGACCGCGCCGAACCGGTGGGTGGTGCGCGGCTCGGTCGCCGCACTGCTCGTCGCGACCGCGTTCCTCTACATCTGGGGGCTCGGCGCCTCCGGGTATGCCAACTCGTTCTACTCCGCGGCCGCCCAGGCCGGCTCGCAGTCGTGGAAGGCCTTCTTCTTCGGCTCCCTCGACGCGGGCAACGCCATCACCGTCGACAAGCCCCCGGCCTCGCTATGGGTCATGGCGCTCTCGGTCCGGCTGTTCGGGCTGAGCTCGTGGTCCATCCTCGTGCCCGAGGCGCTGCTCGGCGTCGCCTCCGTGGGTGCCCTGTACGCCGCGGTCCGGCGTACGTTCACCGGCGGCGGCGCCGTCACCGCCCGCGCCCACTGGGCCGCGCTGGCCGGTGCGGTCACGTTCGCGCTCACCCCCGCCGCGACGCTGATGTTCCGGTTCAACAACCCCGACGCGCTGCTGGTGTTCCTGCTGACGCTCGCGTCCTACCTCGTGCTGCGTGCCGTCGAGCAGGCCCGCGCCAAGTGGCTCGTCGGCGCCGGCGTACTCATCGGCTTCGCGTTCCTGACGAAGATGCTGCAGGCCTTCCTGGTGCTGCCGGCATTCGTGGTCGCGTACCTCGTCGCCGCCCCCACCACCTGGGGCCGCAAGGTCCTCCACCTGCTGTACGCGTTCGCCGCGATGATCGTCAGCCTCGGCTGGTACGTCGCCATCTTCGAGCTCGTCCCCGACTCGTGGCGCCCCTACATGGGCGGCTCGCAGAACAACTCGATGCTCGAGCTCGTCTTCGGCTACAACGGCCTCGGCCGCATCACCGGCAACGAGGTCGGCTCCGTCACCGGCGGCGGGGGCAACGGCGGCGGCATGTGGGGCCAGACCGGCATCACGCGCATGTTCGACGGCGTCTCCGGCGGCATGGTCGCCTGGCTGATCCCCGCGGCGCTGGTCCTCGCCGCGACGGCGTTCTGGTTCGTGGCCCCCCGCTCGGACGCCCGCCCGACGAGCGGTGTCGCCTCCCCGCAGGCCCGTCAGCGCGCCGGGCTCGTCGTCTTCTCCGGCTGGCTCGTGGTCACCGGGCTGGTGTTCTCGTTCATGGCCGGCATCTACCACGACTACTACACCGTCGCGCTCGCCCCGGCCATCGGCGGCACGCTCGCCATCGCCGCCGCCGTCCTGTACGCCCACCGCGGCCGGCTCGTCGCCCGCCTCGGCCTGGCGGTCGCCACCTCGGCCACCGGCGCCTGGGCCGTCGTCCTGTTCAACCGGGCCGGCGGCAGCTACCGGTACGCCGGCGCCGCCGTCGCCGTCGTCGCCACGATCGCCGCGCTCGGCCTGCTGCTCGCCGACCGACTCCCCCGGCTCGTCGCCCCGTTCGCCCTCGCCCTCGCCTTCGCCGCCGGCACCACCGGCCCGCTCGCGTACTCGATCAACACCGCCGCCACGCCCCACCAGGGCTCCATCGTCACCGCGGGTCCCGTCTCCGGCGGGGGCCCCGGCGGTGGCGGCCGGATGGGTACGCCGCCGCAGGGCGCGCCCGGCCAGACCGGCGCCCCGCAGGGCCAGCCGCCGGCCATGCCCGGCCAGACCGGTACGCAGGGCCAGACCGGTACGCAGGGCCAGAACGGTACGCCGGGCCGCGACGGCGGCCAGGGCGGCCCCGGCGGCCTCCTCGGCGGCGCGAACGTCTCTGCCGAGATGAAGCAGGCGCTGGAGACCAACGCCGACGCGTACACGTGGGTCGCCGCCTCCATCGGCTCGCAGAACGCGGCCAGCTACCAGCTCGCCACCGGCTACCCGGTGATGGCGATCGGTGGCTTCAACGGCTCCGACAACGCCCCCACCCTCGCCCAGTTCCAGCAGATGGTCGCCTCCGGCCAGGTCCACTACTTCATCGCCGGCGGCGGCATGGGCGGCCAGCAGAACGGCGGCTCCAGTGCCGCCAGCGAGATCACGACCTGGGTCACCGAGCACTACACGGCCCAGACCATCGGCTCCACCACCGTCTACGACCTCACCCAGCCTGCGAGCTGACCGTGCGTACCCCGGACCAACCCACGAAGGACACCGACATGACCCTCACCACCACCGCCGCAGCCCCGGCACCCGCGCAGGGCACCGAGACCGCCACCGTCGACATCGTCATCCCCGTCTACAACGAGGAACGCGACCTCGAGGCCTCCGTACGCCGCCTCGACGCCTACTTGGCGGCCGCGTTCCCCTACTCCTACCGGATCACCGTCGCCGACAACGCCTCGACCGACACGACCTGGCAGATCGCCGAGTCGCTCGTCGCCGAGCTCGACCACGTCCACGCCGTGCACCTCGACGCGAAGGGCCGCGGTCGCGCGCTCAAGCAGGCCTGGCTCGACTCGGACGCCACCGTGGTCGCGTACATGGACGTCGACCTGTCCACCGACCTGCGCGCGTTGCTGCCGCTGGTCGCCCCGCTGATCTCCGGCCACTCCGATCTGGCCATCGGCACGCGCCTTGCGTCGTCGAGCCGGGTCGTCCGCGGCCCGAAGCGCGAGCTGATCTCCCGCTGCTACAACCTGATCCTCAGGGGCACGCTGCAGGTGTCGTTCTCCGACGCCCAGTGCGGGTTCAAGGCCATCCGGCGCGACGTCGCCGGCGAGATCCTGCCGCTGTGCGAGGACAACAACTGGTTCTTCGACACCGAGATGCTGGTGCTCGCCCAGCGCACGGGGCTGCGCATCCACGAGGTCCCCGTCGACTGGGTCGACGACCCCCACTCGACGGTCGACATCGTCGCCACCGCCACCGAGGACCTGCGCGGCATCGCCCGCCTCGGTCGCGGCATGCTCACCGGCACGATCCCCGTCGACCGGCTCCGGGCCGAGCTCTCGACCCGCCGCCAGGTGCCGTCGGCCGTGCCCGGCGTACCCAACGGCATGCTCGGCCAGCTCGTGCGCTTCGGCGGCGTGGGCCTGGCCTCGACCCTGGCGTACGTCGTGCTGTTCTGGCTGCTGCGCGGGTCCATGGGCGCCCAGGCCGCCAACCTCGTCACGCTCGTGGTCACCGCGGTGCTCAACACCGCCGCGAACCGACGCCTGACCTTCGGCGTCCGCGGCCGCAGCGGCCTGCTGAAGGACCATGCCGGCGGCCTGTTCGCCTTCGCCGTCGGCCTCGCGCTCACCTCCGGCTCGCTGGCAGTGCTCCACACCTACGCGGTCGCCACCCCGCGCTGGGCCGAGCTCGCGGTGCTGGTCGTGGCGAACGCCATGGCCACGCTGTTCCGCTTCCTGACGCTGCGCCAGCTGATGCACCGTCGGCCCGCGGAGGTCTCGGCCTGAGCCATCTGCGTGCCAAATCAGCGAAAAGTTGCCCCCGGAGGGCCGATCTCGGGCCCCCCGACCCGACTTTTCGCTGATTCGGCACACTGTCACCCTCCGCCCCGGGTCGAGGCCGCTCTTGGCGCAGCGCACCTGGCCGGGTGAGAATCCACGCATGCGCCGCATCCCCCTGCTCGTGGCCCTCGTGCTCGCCGTCGCCGGCATCGGTGTCGTCCGCGCTCCCGAGGCGTCCGCCGCCGTCGACACCGACCGCTTCGTCCGGGCGGTGGCCCCGGCCGCGCAGCGCGCCCACCAGACCTACCGCGTGCCCGCCTCGGTGAGCATCGCCCAGTCGATCCTCGAGTCGGGGTGGGGCCAGTCGGTGCTGAGCCGCTACGGCCACGCCTACTTCGGCATCAAGTGCAAGACCGACTACTCGTCACCGTTCCAGCTGGGCTGCATGGACAAGTCGTCGCTCGAATACTTCGACCCGGCCAACCCGGTGCCGATCGTGAGTGCGTTCCGCACCTACCGCTCGGCCGACGACTCGTTCGCCGACCACGGCTACTTCCTGAAGAACTCGTCGCGCTACGCGGCGGCGTTCTCGACGAACAACCCCGACGACTTCATCCGCGAGGTCGGGCGGGCCGGCTATGCGACCGACCCGGGCTACGCCGACCAGATCATCGGCATCATGGGGCGCTACTCGCTCTACCAGTACGACATCCAGCCGATCTCGCCCACGCCCGTGCCCGTCGACGGCGCCATCGGCGACCGCTACCGGGCGATGGGCGGCGCGTCGTCGGCGCTGTCGTACCCGATCGGCGGCGAACAGGACGGACCCGTCGCCGGCGCCCGCCTCGTACCCTTCAACAAGGGCATGGTCATGTGGCACCCCGCCCACGGCGCGCACGCGCTGACCGCCGAGATCTGGAACCACTACCGCTTCTCCCAGACGGTCCGCGACGCCATGCAGTACGCGACCACCGACGCGTACGCCGTGGGCTCGGCGACCGTGCAGAAGTTCACCGGCGGCGCGATCGTCCGCACCAACAACCAGAACCTTGCCGTGTGGGGCGAGATCGGCCGCAGGTGGACCTCGCTGGGCGCCGAGAAGGGTCGCCTGGGTCTGCCGACGGGCCCCGAGCGCTGCGGGTACGCCGGCGGCGGCTGCTTCCAGACGTTCGCCGGCGGGTCGGTCTACTGGTCGCCCGCGTCCGGGGCCCATCCGCTGTCGGGTCGCATCGGTGACCGCTGGGGCTCGCTGGGCTGGGAGAACGGCCGCCTCGGCTACCCCGTGGGCGATGAGATGTGCGGTCTCGTCCGTGGCGGCTGCTGGCAGCAGTTCCAAGGCGGCCGGCTGTACTGGTCGCCGAAGACCGACGCCCACCCGCTGTGGGGTGCCATCGGCGAGCGGTTCGATGCGATGCGCTTCGAGAACGGCGCGCTCGGCTACCCGACGGGCGGCGAGGCGTGCGGGCTGCGCGAGGGCGGCTGCTGGCAAGGCTTCGAGGGCGGGCTGGTCCACTGGTCGCCGCGCTCCGGCGCATGGCCGGACTGGGGCATGATCCAGAACCACTGGGCGGCCTCGGGCTGGGAGAACGGTCGCTACGGCTACCCGGTCGCATATGAGGAGTGCGGTAGGCCCGGTGGCGTGTTCCAGTGCACCCAGCGCTATCAGGGCGGTGTGATCACCTTCCGCGCCGACCGTGGCACCTTCTGATCGCCCCTCCGGCGGCTAGCGTTCGGTCATGGCCATCGATCCGTCCAAGCCCCTGATGAACCATGAGACGCAGGTCGGCACGTTCGTGCGCGCTGACACGGGCCAGGTCCTGCTCACGGTGCACCTCCGAGAGACCCCGCGGAAGGGTGACACCATCACGTTCGGGGGCGTGCCCTGGCGCATCGAGCACGTCCACTGGACGCCCAACTACCAGGAGCGGTTCAAGGCGATCCAGTTCCATGTGGAGATCCGCTGCGTCCCTGACCTGCGCTGACCCGCCTAGAGGTCAGGTGAGCTCGTCCGGCAGGAGCGACTCCTCGCCGGGCGCGGCCAGCGACAGGCGGGCGCGCTCGACGAAGGCGTGCTGCTCGAGGCGGTCCTCGATGGCCTGCAGGTGCTCGGCGACCACGTGCTCGGTGTGGTCCTCGGCGAGGTCCACCGACGCCACGAGGTAGACCTTCGACGGGCCGACGTACTCCATGTGGAGGTAGGTGATGCGGTCGATCTCGGGCGACTCGAGCATGGCGCGCAGCGCCTGCTGGCGCAGTTCGGGCTCGACGGCCTCGCCGATGAGGAACTGGCCGTTGCGGACAATGAGGATGACCGCGACGCCGCCCAGCAGCACGCCGACGAGGATCGATCCGACCGCGTCGTACGCGGCGTTACCGGTGACCTGGTGCAGGTAGATGCCCCCCGCGGCGAACGCGATCCCGACGAGGGCGGCCGCGTCCTCGAAGAACACGGCGCGCAGCGTGGTCTCGGAGGTCCGCAGGACGAACCGCAGCGGTCTGAGCCCGGCACGCCGGGCCGCCGTCCGCGCCTGGCGGGTCGCCTGGGCGAACGAGACGCCCTCGAGCACGAACGAGATCGCGAGCACGACGTAGGCCACGAGGTAGTCGGACTCCTCCGCGCCGGGGTGGCGCAGCGCCGAGATGCCGTGGGTGATCGACAGGATCGAACCGGCGATGAACAGGCCGAAGGCGGCGACCATCGACCACACGTACGCCTCGCGTCCGTAGCCCATGGGGTGGGATGCGTCACGCGGTTTGCCGGAGCGCCGTTCGGCGACCAGCAGGAGGACCTCGTTGCCCGTGTCGGCCCACGAGTGGGCGGCCTCGGCGACCATCGAGGCCGATCCGGTGAGGAAGGCGGCGACGGACTTCGCGACGGAGATCAGCGCGTTGGCGCCGAGCGCGATCAGGACGGTGAGGAGCCCCTCGGGCTCCGGGGTCGCGCCCGCGGGCGCGGCCCCCCCTGTCGGGGCGGCGGTACTCATGACTCGAGGATACGCCTCCCCGACAGGGTGGTCAGGAATTCAGCCCACCTGTTTGGCGCCGCCCTGCGCCGACGGGTGGGCGGGGACGACCTCGTCGGCCTGGGCGGCGAGGTCGGGGCGGTAGTGGCGCAGCCAGACCCCGATGCGGTGCTCATGCCAGCGAGGCTCGAACTGGGCCAGCGGGATCCACTGGTAGGGCTCGCCCGTCTGGGGGTCGGTGCCGTTGCGGCCGACGTTCTGGCGCCAGGCCTCCTTGGCGACCATCGACTCGTCGATGCGCAGGGGGCCGTGGCCGACGATGCCGGTGCCGGCGGTGAGGTGGGCGGCGAGCTCGCCGGCGAAGTTGACGCCGGCCTGGCCACCCGAGGCGGCGATCGAGTCGAACCCGACACCGCGGGCGGCCGACTTGGCGTCGACGGCGCGCATCGGCAGGATCTGCTGGACCTGGCGCATGTCCTGCCAGGCGATGGAGCGGGTGGCCGAGTCGCCGGTGTAGGTCATCCCCTGCGGGTCGATCGTGAGCGAGATCGTCGAGACGCCCCTGGCGACCTGGGCCATCCTGACCTTGACCATCAGGGCGGTGAACACGATCGCCGCGGCGAACCCGATCCAGGTGGCGGCTGGCAGCTTGATCGCGTTGGTGATCAGGGCGAACAGCAGCCAGCTCACGAGGAACAGCGGGATTCCGAGGATGACCATCGGCACGATGCTTCCCTTGGCGACGTGGTCGCCGGCGGTGAATGTCTCCGGTGTGGTGAAGTCGTCCGTCATACCCCAACGATAGATATGCCCTGGATCACAGACGAGGCGTACGCGTGGGTAGCCCGGAGGGTTCCTGAGTCGCCGGAGCCCGTACGCGATCCCTAGACTGGCGCCCATGAACATCACCCGCGCCGAGCTCGCGCAGTACGTCGACCACACCCTCCTCAAGCCGGAGGCCACCCCGGCCGATGTGCACGCGCTCGCCGCCGAGGCCCGCGAGCTCGGCACGTTCGCGATCTGCGTGTCGCCGTCGATGCTCTCGGTCGCCGCGCTCGGCCAGCCGCTCGACCTGGGCGACGTCGCACTCGCCACCGTCTGCGGGTTCCCGTCCGGCAAGCACGTCGCCGCGGTGAAGGCCGCCGAGGCAGCCCAGGCCGTGGCCGACGGCGCCGACGAGGTCGACATGGTCATCGACTTCGGCCTGCTGAAGGCCGGCAACGTCGACGCGGTCGAGGCCGAGATCCGCGCGGTGCGCGAGGCCATCCCCGGTGCGCTGCTCAAGGTCATCATCGAGTCGGCCGCCCTGACCGACGACGAGATCGTCGCCGCCTGCCAGGCCGCCGAGCGCGCCATGGCCGACTTCGTCAAGACCTCCACCGGCTTCCACCCCAGCGGTGGCGCGTCGGTCCACGCGGTGAAGCTCATGCGCGAGACCGTCGGCGACCGCCTGGGCGTGAAGGCGTCCGGCGGCATCCGCGACCACTCGACCGCCATGGCGATGATCGAGGCAGGCGCCTCGCGCCTCGGCCTGTCCGGCACGCGCGCGGTGCTCGACGGCTGCGCCGACTGACTCTTCCCGGGCGCACCCGGACCTAGGCCGGTGCGGCCGCGCGCAGCGCGGCGATCGAGTCGTCGCTGCAGGTGTCGAAGAACACCCCCACGACGTCGTCGAGGTGGTTCAGCGACTCGGCGGCGAAGAGGATCGGCTGGTAGGCCGTGATGTCGTAGTTCAGCGTGCCCATGTCGAGCAGGTCGAGCCCGCGGATCTCCATGTCGCGGAACTCGTCCATCTCGCCAAAGCTCGACAGGATGCCCGCGCCGTAGGCCTTCAGCACGTCGTCCTCGTAGATCACGCCGAACTCCATCGAGAACCAGAACACGTCGGCGAGGAACTGCATCGCCTCCTCGGTCTCGAGCCGCATCGAGGCTTGGCCGGCGGCCTCGGTGAGGCGCGCGAAACGGGGGCTGGCGAGCTGGTTGCCGTGGCCGATCACCTCATGGATGATGTCCGGCTCGGGCGTGTACAGCGGCTGCGAGGGGTGGCGCAGGTATTGCGTCGAGTTGAACGTACGCCGCCCCAGGTCGCCGTAGAACTGGCGCAGCTCGACCAACCCCGGTGCCGCCGCGTAGCTCCAGCCGCTGAGCGGTTGGATGCGCTCGGTGACCTCGTCGAGCTGGGGGACGCGGTCGGTCGGCAGGGCGAGGGCCTGCTTGGCGCGCAGGTATTCGGAGTGGGCGTACGCCTCGTGCTTGGGCGCGAGCTCGCGGGAGACGGTCGCCCAGACCTCGTTCTCCTCGTCGGTGTAGGCGATGTGCGGCACGGGCTGGCCGGGCTGCCAGGCGACGGCCGCGGCGGCGATGTCGTTGCGGCGGGCCCGGTAGGCCTCGTCCTTGAAGCCCGGGTGGTCCTCGCCGAGGTGGACCTGGACCGAGCCGTCAGCCTCCGCGGTCACCGGTGAGTACAGCTGACCCTCTTCGAACATTCTTCCCCTCCAGCACGTCGTCGTGATGTGGGTCACACGATGCGGGGTGGCGACTTCGTACGCAACACCCTGTGCCGCGCATGGTCAGCCGGCCCACCGGCGTGCAACGAAACCGCCTCATCGCTGGACAATTTGCCCACTCGCGCGACCGGCCGGGGAGGGTGGAATTCTCCGGCGGAGGATTCCGCCGCTGACAAGGTGAGAAGGACCTGCACCGGTGTCTAGGTTGAACCCGAAGCCAGCCCTCGGAGGAAACCATGATCCGCATGCCGCGCCCGGTCGTCGCCACTGTCGCCGCCGTTGCCATCGCCAGCCCGTTCGCCGTGCTCGTGCCGAACGCCCTCGCGGCCAAGGTCGACACCTCCAGCCCCACCGCCTTCATCAAGTCGGTCGCGCCGATGGCCCAGGCCAGCCAGCGCCAGCACGGCGTACCCTCCTCGGTCGCCATGGCCCAGGCCATCCTCGAGTCGGGGTGGGGCAAGTCGACGCTCACCCAGAAGGGCAACGCGTTCTTCGGCATCAAGTGCAGCCGCGCCAGCCAGTACGCCAACGGCTGCATCAACATGCGTACGCGTGAGGTCTACAACGGCAAGGAGGCCTACATCGTCGACGGCTTCCGCACCTACTCCTCCCCCGAGAAGAGCTTCCTCGACCACGGCGACTTCCTGAAGGTCAACTCGCGCTACGCCAAGGCGTTCAGCTACAAGAACGACCCCAAATCGTTCATCCGCGAGGTCCACAAGGCCGGCTACGCCACCGATCCCAACTACACCAAGCTGATTGTCGGGATCATGGACCAGTACAACCTCTACCAGTACGACAAGCTGCCCGCAGTCAAGAAGACCGCGAAGCCCACGAAGTCCGCGAAGCCCACGAAGTCCGCGAAGCCCACGAAGACCGCCACTGCGACCAGGACCACGACACCGACCAAGACCGTCCAGCCCTCGAAGACCGCTACGCCGAAGGTCACGACGACCCCGGTCACCACCACGACCCCCGCCGGCACCGCCACGCCGAAGGCGACCGCCACCTCGACCGTCGTCCCGACGTCGACGGCCACCCCGAAGGCCACGGCGCCCACCACGCCCAGGGCGAGCACGACCGCCACTCCCAAGGCGACCGCCCCCGCCACCACGAAGGCCAGCGCCACCCAGAAGACCACGCAGCCGCCGGCGACGCCGAAGGCGACCTCCACGCCTGACGTCGGCACCGCAACCCCGACCGTCGACCCGCAGACCGACGCTACCCAGACCGGCGGCGGGTCGCTCGACTCCGACAAGTCGTTCCCGACCGACGGCGGCATGCCCGACGGCCGCCCGAACGGCACCGTGAACGCCGCTCCGGCCGACGACCAGCCGGAGGTCCAGCCGACCGACTCGGCCGAGATCCCCGACGAGAAGGACGCCAAGGGCGGTCTGGCCAAGACCGGCCGCTGACGCATCCTGGGCCTACTGACGCACCCTGACCGCTGACGAACGAGGCCCCGCACCGGTGCGGGGCCTCGCGGCGTGCTCGGGAGGGTCAGCCCAGGCCCTTGGCCTTCAGCCACTCGGTGGCGGCCTGCTTGGGTGTCTGGTGCTCGGAGTCGACCAACTTGTTCAACGCCGTGAGGTCGGGCGTGGTCAGGGCCTTCTGGACGGCCTCGATGGCCGCGACCGCCTGGGCGTTGGCCTTCACGTCGGCACGCACCAGCGGGATCACCTGCTGGGGCAGGATCATCTGTTGCGGGTCGGCGAGCTGGACCAGCCAGTTGTCGCTGATCGCCGCGTCGGTGGTGAAGAACGTCGCGACCTGGACCTTGTCGTCCACGAGGTCCTTCACCTTGACGGCGAGTGAGTCGTAGGTCTTGAACTCCTTGAACTTCGCCCCGTAGATGCCCTCGAGCCCCGGGGGACCGTAGGGGCGATCCTTCAGCTCGGCCGGGCCGCCCAGCACGGCCTCGGCGGCGACCTTCTTCAGGTCGGCGAGCGAGGTCAGGCCGTGGGCGTCCGCGTACGGCCTCGTGACGCAGTAGACGTCCTGGTCGGCGGCCGGCGACGCGGCCAGCACGGCGAGGTCGGGCGCGACGTGGGCGGCCAGCGACTTCTCGATCTCGGGCTCGGTGATGGCGGGGTCGTCGGGCGCCAGATATTGGAGCAGGTTGCCGCCGTACTCGGGGATCACCGAGATCGAGCCGTCCTTGAGCGCCTTGATGTAGACCTCACGGCTGCCGATGCCGTGCTTGACCTCGGGGCCGAGCCCCTTCGCGGCCAGCGCGCCGGCGTACAGCTCGGCCAGCACCATCGACTCGGTGAAGTTGGCCGAGCCCAGGACCAGCCTGCCGTTGGCCTCGCCGGGCTTCGGCGCGGACGTCTGGTTGGCCATCGGGTCCTTGCCGAGGCCGCAGGCGGCCAAAGGCAGCGTGCTGGCCGCGGCCAGCAGAGTGCGTCGCTTCATGCGGGTGCTCCTGTCGTTCGGGTCGTGCGGGAATGGGTACGCCGGCCAAGGGACCACATGACGGCTCCCAGCAGCAGGTCGACGGCGATGGCGAGAGCCATGACGAGCACGGCGCCGGAGATCATCTCGGGATAACCGCCCTGACGCTTCTGGCCGTCGATCACGAGGCGACCGAGCCCGCCCGCGGCGGCCATGGCCGCGACGGTCGCGGTGGCGATGACCTGCAACGATGCCGAGCGGAAGCCCGAGACGATCAGCGGCATGGCCAACGGCAGCTCGACGCGGCGGACGACCTCGCCGTCGGTCATGCCCATCGCGTGGGCGGCGAGCACGGCGTCGCGGTCGGCGGCCGCGAACCCGGCGACGGTGCCGCCGAGGATCGGCGGGACGGCCAGCACGGCCAGGGCGAGGACCACCGGCACGAGACCCGTGCCCATCAGGGTCACGACGAGCACCAGCAGGCCGAGCGTGGGGATGGCGCGGGTGGCGTTGGCGAGACCACCGACGACCGCATCGCCGCGGCGCGTGTGGCCGATGAGGATGCCCAGCGGCAGGGCAACGGCCGCCGCGAGGGCGAGGGCAAGGCCCGCGTACGTGAGGTGTTCGAGCAGGCGCGCGGTGATGCCGTCGCTGCCCGCCCAGCTGGCCGGGTCGAGCAGGTGGGAGAACGGGTTCATCGCGCGGCCCCCCGTCGGCCGAGACCGTGCCACGGCAGCAGCACGCGCTGGAAGAACAGAATGATCCCGTCGGCGAGCAGCGCCAGCAGGACGATCACGACGATGCCGACGACGATCGGCGTCGCGAAGCCCTCGCGGAAGCCCTGGTCGAAGTATTGTCCGAGCGCGCCCATCCCGATCACCGCGCCGACCGACACCAGCGAGATGGTCGACACCGTCGCCACGCGCAGCCCGGCGAGGATCACCGGCATCGCCAGCGGCAGCTCGACACCCAGGACGCGACGCAGCGGGCCATAACCCATCGCGACGGCCGACTGGCGCACATGGTCGTCGACCGAGCCGAACCCGTCGGCGACGTTGCGCACCAGCAACGCGAACGTGTAGACCGCCAGCGCGACGACGATGTTCACCGGGTCGAGGATCTGGGTGCCGAGCAGCAGCGGCATCGTGACGAACAGCGCGACCGACGGGATCGCGTACAGCAGGCCGATCAGGGCGAGCCACAGGTTCGACGTGCGGCCCGTGCGGTGGGCGAGCCAGCCGACGGGCAGCGCGAACGCGAGCCCCAGCACGACCGGCAGCACCGACAGCACGACGTGGAGGCCCGTCGTGGCGGCGATCTCGGGAGCGTTGCGCTCGATCCAGGCGACGTCGATCACGAGCGCCTGCGCTTCTTCGCCGCCTTCTCGGCGCGGACACGCTCGGCGGCCTCCTCGGCCTCACGACGGGCCTTCTCCTCGGCCTGTCGCTTCTCTTCGGCGAGCCGCTCGGCCTCGATCCGCTGGCGCTCGGCCTCCTCCTCGGCGTCCTGGATGCGCTGGGCCTGGGTCTCGGCCACGTCGGCGCGATAGCGGCGTACGCGGTCCATGACCTCGGCGACCGGAACCGTGCCGGCATAGCGGCCCGACGGGTGGACTCCGATCGCGAGCCCCACGGGCGAGGTGAGCGCTGCCTCGAGGACGTCGCGAAGCGGGGCGGTCTCGACGTCGAACACCGAGCCGAGGCCTAGCAGCTTGCCGGGGCGCTTCGGGTCGGCCCAGCCGCTCGGGGCGGCCTCGTGGTCGACGACCAGCACGGGCAGCGCACGGTCGTCGCCCTCGCCGTACGCGTGGGCCGCGTTGCGGACCGTGCGCACCGGCTGGAGCTCGAAGCGCTGTCCCTCGGCGAACGTCAGCGCGCGGTAGCCGCGGTCGCGGCCCACGAAGTCGGCCACGAAGTCGTCGGCCGGGTGGTCGAGGATCTCCTGGGGCGAGTCGAACTGCGCCAGCACTCCGCCGGCGCGCAGGACGGCCACGCGGTCACCCATCTGGATGGCTTCGTCCATGTCATGGGTGATCATCACGATGGTCTTGTTGAGCTCGCGCTGGAGACGCTTGACGAGGCCCTGCAGGTCGGTGCGGACGACGGGGTCGACCGCCGAGAACGGCTCGTCCATCAGGAGCAGGTCGGGGTCGGCGGCGAGCGCCCGCGCCACGCCGACCCGCTGCTGCTGGCCGCCGGAGAGCTGGGCGGGGAACTTCGGCCCGAGGCTCGGGTCGAGGCCGACGAGGTCGAGAAGCTCCTTGGCGCGCCGCGTCGTCTTGTTGTCGTTCCAGCCCAACAGCTGGGGGACGGTGGAGATGTTCTCGAGCACCGTGCGGTGGGGGAACAGGCCGCCGTTCTGGATGACGTAGCCCATCTGGCGCCGCAGCACCGTCTTCTTCATGTTCTTGATGGGGGTGTCGTCCCAGACGATCTCGCCGGCGCTCGGCTCGATCATGCGGTTGATCATCCGCAGGGTCGTCGTCTTCCCACACCCGGACGGGCCCACGAAGACCGTGATGCCGTCCGACGGCACGACGAGGTCCAGGTCCACGACGGCCTTCGTGCCGTCGGGGTAGGTCTTCGAGACTCCCTTGAACTCGATCACGCGGGTCCTTCGGTCGGGGTACGCGGACGCGAAGCCCGCTGGGAAGATTTAGGTCGACCCTAGCGCGGGCCACCGACAGACTCTGGCACGTGGGATTACCCACGGGTAACATGTCGGGCACCTGAACATCGGTTTATCGTGAGGCGCACTCTCACCACACCCAACGGAGCGTACGCGTGACCATCGTCCCCATCTCACTGGCGCTGCTGATCACTGTGATCGGCGTGGCCCTGTTCGCCCGCGCGGTCGCCAAGATCGTCGGCGTCATCAAGGTCGGCCAGCCGACCCTCGGCCGGTCCGACGACCCCGCGACCCGCTGGGCGACCCTCTTCAAGGAGTCGTTCGGCCACACGCGCATGCTCCAGTGGTCGAAGGTCGGCGTCGCCCACTGGTTCGTGTTCATCGGGTTCATGTACCTGTTCTTCACGCTCGTGACGGCGTTCGGACAGCTCTTCGCGCCCCACTTCGTGCTGCCGCTGATCGGCCACTGGCCCGTCTACGAGTGGATCACCGAGCTGCTGGCGTGGGTGATGCTCGGCTGCATCCTCTACTTCCTCGCGAACCGCCTGAGCCTGGGCGGCAAGAAGAAGACCGAGGGCCGTCAGGGCCGCTTCTTCGGCTCGCGCTCGTGGCAGGCCTACTACGTCGAGCTCACGATCCTCGGCATCGGCCTGTGCATCCTGTTCCTGCGTGCGCTGGAATACCAGCTCTCGGGTGACAAGCTGCACTTCCCGCTCTCGTTCTTCCTGCTGCCGGCGATGTCGAAGGAGACCGCCGAGACCGCCATCGTGTGGGTCGCGGCGCTGAAGATCATCATCTCGATGGCCTGGTTCTGCGTCATCGGCCTCAACACCACCATGGGCGTGGCCTGGCACCGCTTCACCGCCTGGCCGAACATCTGGTTCAAGCGCGAGTCGAGCGGGCGTACCGCCCTGGGCGCGATCCCGCCGATCAACGTCGACGGCAAGGTCCCCAACCTCGTCGACGAGGAGGAGATGGATGAGGACGTCTTCGCGCGCCTGGGTGTGGGCAAGGTCGAGGACTTCTCCTGGAAGGGCCTGCTGGACTTCACCTCGTGCACCGAGTGTGGTCGCTGCCAGTCGCAGTGCCCCGCCTGGAACACCGAGAAGCCGCTGTCACCGAAGCTGTTGATGATGGGCCTGCGTGAGCATGCGTACGCCAAGGCCCCCTACCTGCAGGCGGCCGAGAGCGCCCGCGGCGGCCTCGACACCGCCGTGCTGGCCGAGGCCGAGCGTCCGCTGGTCGGCGCGACCGTCGGTGACGGCGGCGACGCCCGGGCCGCTGCCGCCGCCCAGGCCCACGGCAACCCGATCTCCATCGGCGTCGACGGCTCGGTCGCCGTCGTCGACCCCGACGTGCTCTGGTCGTGCACCTCGTGCGGCGCCTGCGTCCAGCAGTGCCCCGTCGACATCGAGCACGTCGACCACATCATGGACATGCGCCGCTTCCAGGTCATGGTCGAAGGCGAGTTCCCGTCGGAGCTCAACGGCCTCTACAAGGGTCTGGAGTCGAAGGGCAACCCCTGGAACATGAACCGCAAGGGCCGCATGGACTGGGCCAAGGACCTGCCGTTCGACGTGCCGGTCGTCGGGGAGGACGTCGAGGACCTCACGCGGGTCGAATACCTGTTCTGGGTCGGCTGCGCCGGCGCGTACGAGGACCGCGCGAAGAAGACCACCCAGGCCGTGGCCGAGCTGCTCAACGTCGCCGGGGTGAAGTACGCCGTCCTCGGCAACGGCGAGACCTGCACCGGTGACCCGGCCCGCCGCTCCGGCAACGAGATGGTCTTCCAGCAGCTCGCCGCCGAGAACAAGGCGACGCTGGAGGAGGCCAAGGCGTCGAAGGTCATCACGACCTGTGCCCACTGCCTCAACACGCTGAAGAACGAATACCCGCAGATCGGTGTCGAGCTCGAGGTCGTCCACCACACCCAGCTGCTCAACCGCCTCGTGCGCGACGGCCGCCTGACGCCCGTCGCCGCACCGTCGGGCTCCGTCGCGGGCCGGACGATCACCTACCACGACCCCTGCTACCTGGGTCGCCACAACCAGGTCTACGACGCCCCGCGCGACCTGCTGGGCGCCATCCCCGGCGCGACGTACGCCGAGATGCCGCGCTCGAAGGAGACCTCGTTCTGCTGCGGCGCCGGTGGCGCGCGCATGTGGATGGAGGAGACCATCGGCACGCGCATCAACGTCAACCGCACGTCGGAGGCCCTGACGGTGCTCGGCCAGTCCGAGAACGCCGCCGTCGCGACCGGCTGCCCGTTCTGCCGCGTGATGATCTCCGACGGACTGACCGCCGAGCAGGCCAACGGGCGCGGCGAGAACGTCGAGGTCCTCGACGTCGCCCAGCTGCTGCTCGAGGGCGTACGCCGCGGCATGCCCGAGGCGCCCGCGCTCGAGGCCGACGAGCCCGCGGGCACGATCGCCCAGGAGGCACCCGCCGAGCGCGAGCCCGAGCCCGTTTCGGCAGGCGAGAAGGGCGCCGCAGCCCCGGCGAAGGGCGCGGAGGAGGTCACGGTCGACGAGGCCGCCGACCAGACCGATGCGGGCGACACCGAGGACGCCGACCGCGACAACGAGGCGAAGGCCTCCGAGCCCGCGGCGCAGGCGGGCCGGGACGAGCAGGCGGGCGCCGCCACGAAGGCCGCGGGTGCCGCGGCCGGTGCGGGAGCCGTCGCCGGCGCGATCAGCCTGAAGGACCTCGCGGCGAAGTCGAAGGGCGCCCCGCAGCAGGAGTCCGCCCCGGCCGCCGACGACGCCGAGACCGTCGAGGACGCCGCCCCCGCCGCCGAGCCGGCGCAGCGGGACGAGGACGCCCCGAAGCCGGCCGCCAAGCCGGCTGGCGGCGCGATCAGCCTCAAGGACCTCGCGGCCCAGGCCAAGGGTGCTACGCCCGCGGCCAAGCCCGCCTCGGACGCCCCGGCGGAGTCCCCCGCCCCGGCCCCCGAGTCGGCACCGCGCGACGAGGAGCCGGCCGCCGACGAGCCCAAGACGCCGAGCACGACCAAGGCCGCCGCGGGCGGTGCCGCCGCGGCCGCCGGGGCGATCAGCCTCAAGGACCTCGCGGCCAAGGCCAAGGGCCAGCCCGCGGCCGACCCGAAGGGTGCCGAGGAGCCCTCGAAGGACGCGGAGCCGAAGCAGGACACCGAGCCCGAGCCGGAGGCGCCCGAGCCCGACGTCGCGGTCGAGACCGAGACCGAGGGCGGCCCCGCCGACCAGCGGGCCGCGGCGGCCCAGGGCGAGGCGCCGACGGTGAAGCCCGCCGCCGCGGGCGCGGCCGCCGGTGCGATCTCGCTCGGCGCGCTCGCGGCGATGGCCAAGGGCGGCACGCCCCAGGCGCCGGCGCAGGAGCAGCAGGCCGCCGAGCCCGTTCCCGCCGAGGCCGAGACGCCTACCGAAACCGAGACCCCCACCGAGACCGAGGCGCCGACCGAGACCGAGGAGACCCCGGTCGAGGCAGTCCCGGCCGAGGAGGCTCTGGCTGAGGAGGCTCCGGCCGATGAGGCTCCGGCGGCGAAGCCGGCGCTGAAGGCCACGGGCGCGGCGATCAGCCTGAGCGCGCTCGCCGCGATGGCCAAGGGCCAGTCCCCTGCCGATACGGGCAAGGTGCCCGACACGGGCGAGGGGGCCGACACGGTCGAGGACGTCGACGCCGACGCACGGGTCGAAGAGTCGTCCGCGACCGAGACCGCCGATCCCGAGCCCGAAACCGCGCCGGTCGACACCGCCGAGCCCACCCAGCAGGACGCCGACGGCCAAGTGCCCGACGCGGAGGTGGCCCACAGGTCCGGCGCCGGGGTGGCCGAGGAGGCCGACGCCCAACAGGCCGAGGAGCCCGCAATCGACCAGGTGCCCGAGGTGGAGGAGCAGGGCACCGAGCCCGAGGCCCAGCCCCAGGCACAGGAGTCCGCGTACGGCTCGCAGGCGAGCTACGGCGGCCAGGGTGGCTACGGCGACCAGGCGGGCTACGGGGCGACGGCGGCGTACGGCGGCGCCGCAGGCCACGGGACGGACGCGGAGCCCAGCGCTCCCGCCGAACCCGCCGAGCCCGGCGCGAGGATCACCCTCGCCCAGCTCGCCGACATGGTGAAGCGCAACCGCGGCTGACACCGCGACAACGGCCCAGGGCCCGGGAGCGATCCCGGGCCCTGGGCCGTTCCTCGTCGGCTCGAGCCCTCAGCCCCAGTTCTTCGCGTCGGTCACACAGAAGGGATGCCCGGCGGGGTCGAGGAGCACCACCCACGTCTCCCCCGGCTGGTCGTCGGGGCGCGTGGCGCCGAGCTCGACGCAGCGCGCGACGGCGGCCTCCACGTCGTCGGCGGCCAGGTCGAGGTGGAACTGCTTGCGGCCGCTGTCGGGCCACGTCGGGGGCTGGAAGTCGTCGACCCTCCCGATGCCCAGCGCGTGGGAGGGCCCGGCCAGCATGGCGTAGTCGTCGTCGGCGTACGCGGTCGGCCAGCCCAGGACCTGCGACCAGAACGCGGCGAGTGGGGCGGGATCGGCGGCATCGAGGGTGATCATGGCGAGGCGGGCGGCGGCGGGATTCTGCATGTCAGTCATGCCCATCATGCTGGTGCCCCGCCCGGGGACTGGCTTGCACGAACGCGACAGCCTCAGCCCGCTCGGAACGTCAGGCGCTCCCCGAGCGGCACCGGCCCCACGACGAGCAGGTGGACCTGGACGACCACGCGATGGTCGGCGTGCCGCCACAGCGCCTCCAGCCGGTCGCGGTCGGTGTCGAGCCTCCCCGCCAACGCAGCCTCGGCCAGGGCAATGCCGGCGGCGGGCAACGGATCCCGTTCGAGCAGCGCCCGCAGCACGTGCGGCACGCCGCCGCGCTCGTCACCGTGCCAGCGCGGCGGCCACGTCGGCGTGCAGGAGCGCTCCGGGGGCGTACGCCGGCCCTCGCGCTTGGCGGCAATCCTCAGGGCGGCGTACGCCTCGCCGGCGCGCTGACACCGCCCCCGCACTGCGACGAGCTCGGCCACGGCCGGGGCCAGCGTACGAGGATCGCTGCTGAGGCCCACACGCTCGGCCAGGTAGGACCGGGTCGCCCGGTAGCCGAGCGGCCCGCCCAGCTCCACGCACGTGCTGAACGCCCGGAACCGGCGCCCCGCCGGCAGGGCGGGATCCAGCGCCCTCTCGACCTCTCTCCCGAAACCCATGCGGGTGAGGATAGGTGCCCCCGCGTGTCATGCTGGCGTCATGACCGTCACCAGGTCGCGCGTGAGCGACGCGCCCGCCCACATGCTGGGCCGCGTGCTGCGCCCCGACGAGCTGCTGTCGCGGGCCACCTACGGGTTCGCGCCGCCCGACCCGGCGCTCGAGCCGTGGGTGGAGCGCTACTGGTCGGTGGCGTGGCGCATGGAGCCCGGCGTGCACTTCCGCACCGCCACGCTCAGCGAGCCGGCGGTGAACCTCACCCTCGAGCGCGGCGACCTCGCGCGCGCCGGCGCGACGAGCGCGGGCACATGGCTGACCGGCCCCGCCGACCGGGGCGAGTTCGGCGTCACCCTGTTCGGCACCGGCAGCGTCGTCGGCATCAAGTTCCGCGTCGGCGGGGTCCTCGCGTACGCCGACGTGGCCCCGGCCGCGCTCCACGGCACCACCGTCCCCGCCGGGCGCTGGTTCCCCGACCTCGGCGCGCAGTGGGCCGACCTGCCCCCGTCGGCGCAGGACGCCGCGCCCCGCCTCGACGCGTGGCTGCTGGCCCGCACGCCCGCCGAGCCCGACCCGGCGTACGCGCGCTTCCGGCGCTGGCTCGACCTGCTCGCCGACCCGCGGGTGACGCGCCTCGACCAGCTCGCCGAGCGGGCCGGCTGCGATGTGCGGACGCTGCAGCGGACGTTCAAGAGGTACGCGGGGGTGGGCCCCAAGTGGCTGCTCACCCGCGCCCGTGTCATCGACGCGGTCGCGGCGCTCGACCGCGGCCACGACGGGACGCTCGCCGACCTCGCCCACGAGCTCGGCTGGTTCGACCAGGCCCACTTCAGCCGCGACTTCCGCCGGGTGACCGGCGAGACGCCGCGGAACTATCAGTCACGACGTCTTGGGTGATGTGTCATGTTGGTTCAAACGTTCCCCTCCGGTGGTAAAGGCTCCGCTTAGGCAACGCCTTGCAAGCACGAGAGTGCGGCTGCGTGCCGGAGGGGTCATTCAATTCAGTAGTAGTGGTGCCGCGCGCGAACAGATCGAACTCTTCGATCTGCCGCGCCATGCGCGGCATCGAGTGGAGCGGCACGGGATCGTTGTGCTTCAGGTCTCCTTCATCGGTCCCACCGATGAGGCTCATGACACGTCGCCGTCGACGTAGAACCAGCGGCCCGCCCGCTGCTCGAACCGCGAACGCTCGTGCATCACGTGGCGCTTGCCGCGCATCAGGAACGTCGCGGTGAACTCGACCTCGTCGCCGGCCGCGTCCACGACCTCCAGCCCCACCAACCACCGACTGCTGGCCACCAGCACCCACCTCGGTCTGGCGTACGCCGACGGGCTCGACCTGTACGACTACGGCCCCTTCCCCTACGCCGCCCCCGGCGACGGGCAGATCTGCGGCGACCTGTTCGACGTGGACGCACGCACCCTGCAGCGCCTCGACCACCTCGAGGGGTTCGACCCCCGCTCTCCCCAGACCAGCCACTACACCCGCGAGACCCGCGAGGTCCGCACCCCCGCCGGCATCACCGTCCGCGCGTGGATCTACCTCGCCGGTCCCCACACCGTTGTCACGCACTACCCCCGCATCTCCAGCGGGGACTGGAACCAGAGGTGAACATCATGTGCGGCCTGTACGGGGTCATCACCCCCACCCGACACCCCCTGACCATCCACGACTCCCTCAACCTCAGCCTGCTCGCCGAGCAGGCCACCGAGCGCGGCCACGACTCAGCCGGCTACGCCGCTCGCACCGATGACGCGGGCTGGTCTCGTCGCCTCACCCTCACCCCGGCCAGCCTCCGGTTCCCCGCCACTCCGACGTACGCCGTCATCGGCCACACCCGCCACGCCACGCAGGGGGCGATCAGCCTGCGCACCGCGTCCCCGCTGAGCTGCGGCACCCTGCTGGGCACCCACAACGGCGACGTCGACATCGACTCCCTCGACCACCACTACGTCCTCCCCCACGACACGACCGACTCCGCCCACCTCTTCGCCGCTCTCGCACCGGCCCATGCCCGCACCCGGTTCCGCACGGCGCACGTCGTCAGGGTCCTGACCAACATGCGAGGCCGTGCCGCACTCGCGTGGACCGACACCGCCCACCCCAGCGGCCGTGTCTGGCTCGCACGCGCCGGCCTCTCCCCGCTGGCGGTCGGCCTCGACGACCTCGGCCGCCTGTGGTGGGCCTCCAACCCCGAATGGCTCGAGGCGATCGGCGTGGAGGACACATGGCTGCTCGACGAGGGCACCCTGTGGCGGCTGACCCCCCAGGCCCACAGCGTGAACTGGCACTTCCAGGCCGCGTTCAAGCCGACGATCCGAAGCCGCGACCTGCGCCTGCACCGCGCCGTGTGGCGCAGCTTCTCCCCCGAGCGGGCCGCCACCTACGCCGCCGCGCGACACCATCGCGTCGGCGCCTGACGGAGCACTCCCACGCGCGCCATCGTCCTCGACCCCCCGGCGACGTGGAGAGTCCACGACCTCGCCGGCGATGACCTCACCGTCATCGTCGGCAGGTCCCCCGCCACGATCCCCCTCAGCCCCCAGATCATCCTGCACACCGATCCCCGGTCCCTCACCCCCAACCCGCTCGCCTCGGCCCTTCTGCCCACCCTGGGCCACCAGCTGCGCCACCTGTGCGGCAGCGCAGTGATCACCGCCAGCCACGGCGGCGACATCCCCTCCGCCCCGCTGTCGACCCTCACGCACGCGCTGGCGGTCCTGTCCAACAACGACGTCCTGCTCGCCGCGCACACCGCCGCGATCAACATCACCCGCCAGTGGGGGTCACATCCCACCCCCGAGCCCGGCCCTCTGTGAGTGAAAGGAGCCACCCATCATGACGATCTCGCTGCACCCCGACCCCGACTGGGTCGACGCCCACACCTACCGCACCCACGTCACCCAGCTGCTGACGGCCACGGGGATCTCCTGGCGGCTCCTGGCCGCGTACGCAGGGCTCTCCCCCCGGGCACTCGACACGCTCCTCCACGGCCGCGCAGGCCGCCGCGTACGCGTCATCCACGTCACCATCGCCCGAGCCCTCAACTCCCTCGACGCCGACACCCTCACCGACGCCGAGACCACCTGGATCGACAAGCGCACCCCCCACCACCTGCTGGGCTGCCTGCAGATGCTCGGCCACGACCTCCACACCCTGCCCTGGGTCACCCCCGACGACATCCACGCCCTGCAGGACGTCGACGACTGCCGCTGCACCGCCGCCACCAGCGCGCGCGTCCAGGCCGCCTACGACCTCCTCACCACCCACCCCATCCCGGCCGCCGCAGCCGCCTGAACGAAAGCACCCCCGATGACCACCACCCCCCTGCCCGTAGACTCGACCGACACCACGTTGGACAGAAGGCAGGACATGGCGCTCTACCGCGGGACCACCAGCGACGACGGACACACTCTCCACCTCACCATCGAGACCCGCCGACGCACCCCGATCGACGCCAAGAACGCCGCCGACCTCGACGACCCCGCCGGCTACGAGTGGCTCGTCGTGGCCACACACCCCCTCACACGTCCCACCGGCAAACCGGCTCATCCCAAAGCAGGGTGGGTTCTGAATCCGCCGGTCTCGAGTAGGCATCGGGCGATGTAGTT
>NZ_BAAGXC010000008.1:0-3061 GCF_054780035.1 Mariniluteicoccus endophyticus
CTTGAAGTCCGGATCCTTCCAGTCCGGGATCCCGTCGCCGTCGGAGTCACCCTGAAGGTCGGGGTCCTTCCAGTCGGGGATGCCATCGCCGTCTGAGTCGCCCATGCCGTCGCGAAAGTCCGGATCCTTCCAGTCAGGGACGCCGTCGCCGTCGGAGTCGCTGCCCGGCAGGCCCGAGCGCGGCGTCGGGTCGTCGAGACCGGCCGCCTGGGTGCCGGGGCCGTTGCCCAGGCCGGAGTCGCGGCCACCGAGCGTCGGCGCGGCACCACCACCGGGGCCGCGCATGCCACCGCCTGCAGCCGCGCCACCGAGGCCGCCCGCGGGTCCACCGGCACCGCCGCCCGCACCGCCGCCAATGCCCATCGGCGGCATCATCATCGGGCCGCCCTTGCCTCCCTTGCCGTTGCCGCCACCGGCACCGTTGGGATCGATCAACGCCTCGTAGAGGTCGAGGTCCTCATCGGCGTCGTTGAACCGGTCGCTGATGTTCACAGCCCCGGCGCGCGTCGACAGCCGGTCGTTCGGCTTCTCGGTCATCGGTCATCCTTCCCTGGGTCGATCCATCCACCGACCTGCAGCAACGGACGCATCGTGCGTCGCTGGAGGTCCTCGAATCGAGCGGAGATTTCCTCATATTCACCGGGCTCGACGACCGGTTCCTGCCACTGCGCGTACGCGGCCCCGAAGGCCTCGCGCACGGAGTCGATGATCTTCTCGGTGCGCGCCGAGGCCAGCCAGCGCTCGTCGATCTGCAGCGCGCTCGGCCGGCGGTTCTCATCGAGCGCCACCGTCACCTTCTGGTTGGCGCTGTGCCCCACCGCCTCCTCGTGGATCACCCGCTGGGGGCGTACGTCCTGGCGGCGATGCAGGGCATCGAGCTCGGCCGACAGCTGCAGCGACTCTTCGATCAGCGCGTCGAGCCCGATCTCCTCCGCGCTCAGCAGGCGGCCCTCGTAGGGCGGGTAGGCGGGGCGCTCCTCGACCTCCAGCTCGTCGCGGGCGTACAGCCGGCCGAGCGTCGCATCCTTGGCGGCCTGCAGGATGCGGGCCGCCAGCGGCCCGTCCCCACGGTCGCGCCACGCGGTCGAGACCTGAACGCGCGTCACCGTCCACATCTCGTCGGCCCAGACACGCACGGTCTGGTGGGCGTCGGCGCAGCCGCCCGCGTCGTCGGCGCCCAGGTCGGCCGCGGGGGTGGGCGCCGGGGCAAGGGCCGCGTACGGCTCGTCGTCGTCGTCGGAGCGGGGCCGACGGCTCAGCGCGTCGACGGCCAGCTCGTCGTCGTCGGCCAGATCATCCCAGGTGGTCACGCCTTCCAGCGTGCCAGTTTCTCAGCTCAATTGGACTCAGGATCGTCGGTCCACGTCGAGTAAACGGCAACTTCCGGGCTCTGCCGACGCAGCACCGTCCGCCACAGCTTCTCGGGTTGTGCTCCGAACACGTCGGCGTACGTCGCGTCGGCGACGAACCACCAGCCCTGCGCGAGCTCCAGCTCCAGCTGACGGGCCTCCCAGCCCGCGTAGCCCGCGAAGATCCGCAGCGACGCGTACGCCCCCACGACGAGCTCGATCGGGGTGTCGAGGTGGAGCAGGCCGACGTCGGCGAACACGCGTCGCCAGCCGGGGGGCTCCTCGTCGCCGGCGAGCGAGGCCAAGCAGATCGCGCCGTTCTGGGAGACCGGCCCCCCGTCGAAGAGCACCTGAGGGGCGCACACGTGGCGGGTCCATGTCGGCAGGACCGACTCGAGCTCGATCTCGGAGAACTTGTTGAGCACCACGCCCAGGGTGCCGGTCTCGTCGTGATCGAGCACGAGCACGACGGCCTGGTCGAAGATGCCGTCGTTGACCTGCACGTGCGACACGAGCAGGTCGCCGGGCTTCACCACGCCGCCCATCAGACGTTGTGCCGTTCGTACGCGGGCTCGCGCCACCCCATGATGGCCTCGCACATGCGGGCGGTGTCGACGCCGCCGGCGACGTCGTGGACGCGCAGGATGCGGCCGCCGCGCTGCACGCACCAGGCCGCCGCCACCGCCGAGCCGACCAGACGGTCCGGCTTCGCACGGTCGAGGGTCTCCCCCACGAAGTCCTTGTTCGACACGGCCACCAGCGTCGGCGGGCCCAGCGCGGCGAACTCGTCGAAGCGGCGGCACAGCTCGAGCGTGTGGCGCGTGTTCTTGTTCAGGTCGGGCCCGGGATCGACGACGACCTGGTCGTCGCGCACGCCGGCCGCCCGGGCGGTCTCGTGCAGGGCGACCAGCCGGTCGCGTACCTCGGCGACCACGTCGGCGTACGCGGGACGCGGGTGGTGGACGCCCGGGGCGGCGAGCGAGTGGGTCAGCACGAGGGTGGCCCCGGTCTCGGCCACCAGAGGTGCCATGGCGGGGTCGTACAGGCCCGAGGTGTCGTTGACCACCGATGCCCCGGCGGCCAGGCAGGCCGCGGCCACCGCGGCACGGGTCGTGTCGACCGAGACGACGACGTCGCTGGCGGAGGTCACGCGCTCGACCACCGGGACGAGACGCTCGATCTCCTCGGCCGCAGAGACCTGCTCGGCGTCGGGTGAGAACGGTACGCCGCCGATGTCGACCCAGTCGGCCCCCGCCTCCGCCGCCGCCAGCGCGGCGTCGACGGCTGCGTCGAGTGCGAACGTGCGGCCCTGGTCGTAGAACGAGTCGCGCGTCCGGTTCACGATCGCCATGACGGCGACCTGACGCTCGAGGTCGAAGCTGCGTCGACCGATCTGACGGGGGGCCATGGGAAAACGATAGCGGCGCTCCCACGACCCAGGGCGCGGCGGCGTGGCGGCGTGGCGGCGACCGTTGGAGCTCGAGGAACCCCAGCAGGGTCTCGGCCTCACCCGCGGCCAGGGGCGGCTCGTGGCGTCCCTCGGGTCCCATGCCGGTCGGTGTGGACCGGACCGGGAGGCCCCCTCGCGATCGCGAATCGGGGACGACATCCCCGCTTCTCCGGGGACGTGACGAGGCCCCGACCTGTGCGGGTTCTAACGGTCCTCGCAACACCTCGAGTTTTGGGGAGTTGCGAGGACCGTGTCGATTGAG
>NZ_BAAGXC010000009.1:0-75046 GCF_054780035.1 Mariniluteicoccus endophyticus
CTGGACCCAGAGCTTCTCGTCGTTCCAGACGGGGGCGGGCATTTCGACGACCTCGGGGAAGCGGTGCTTCCAGGTCTGGGGGGCGGGGACGGGGTTGCCGTTGGTGCCGCGGGCGACGACGGTCTTGTTCTGGCCGCCGAAGGGGATCGTGTAGGTGTGGGTCCCCGGTGCGGTGACCACGCCGTCGACGACGTACTCCACGCCCAGCACCTCGGGGATCGTGATGGACGACTCGAGGTCGTTCCACGTGGGCTCGAGGACTCCGGCGGCGGCCGCGCGCGGTGCGGGCACGGGCTCCGGTGCCGGGGTGGGGGCAGCGTACGCCGACATCGGCGACACCAGCCACGCGAAGGTCAGGACGAGCGCCATCAACGAGGCCGACCGGTGTTGGATGGACATGTCAACTCCTGAGCAGGGGAAAGTTACGTTCGCACATCCAAACACTTTCCGATCACTTGTGGGAGTGATCCTTGACCCGTGGTTTAGGGTTGGCCGCGGTCAGACGGTTCCCGTAAGCCGGTCTGCGCCGTATCTTGGGCCGCGGAAGAGGCCAACGAGGGTCGCGCAGCGAAGGAGCGCACGATGGGCACCTGGTCGAAGGAGCACGCACGCAGCATCAGCGATCCCGAGGGTTACTGGGGTGAGCAGGCCGAGCGGATCCACTGGTTCCGCAAGCCCGACCGGATCCTCGACGGGGGCGACGCCCCGGCGTACCGCTGGTTCGCCGGCGGGGTGATGAACACCTCATACAACGCGCTCGACCGCCACGTCATCGATGGCCGCGGCGAGCAGCCCGCGCTGATCTTCCACTCCGCGATCACCGAGACCCGCAAGCAGTTCACGTACGCCGAGCTGCTCGACCACGTCGCCCGCCTCGGTGGCGCGCTGCAGGGCCTCGGCGTCGAGAAGGGTGACCGCGTGGTCATCTACATGCCGATGATCCCCGAGGCCGTCGTCGCGATGCTCGCGTGCGCCCGCATCGGCGCCGTCCACTCCGTCGTCTTCGGCGGCTTCGCGCCGGCCGAGCTGGCCGTACGCATCGACGACGCCCGGCCGAAGGTCGTCATCTCCGCCTCGTGCGGCCTCGAAGGCCAGCGCGTCATCGAGTACAAGCCGCTGCTCGACCGCGCCATCGAGCGTGCCGAGCACCAGCCCGAGCACTGCGTGATCGTCCAGCGCGAGCAGGTCACCGCCGAGCTCCAGGAGGGCCGCGACCTCGACTACAAGCAGGTCATGCGCCCCGGCGCGTTCGAACCCGCCACGCCCGTCGAGGTCGAGGCCACCGACCCGCTGTACATCCTCTACACGTCCGGCACCACGGGTAAGCCGAAGGGCATCGTCCGCGACCACGGTGGTCATGCGGTCGCGCTGTGCTTCGCGATGGACGAGATCTACGACGTCGGCCCGGGCGAGGTCATGTTCACCGCCTCCGACGTCGGCTGGGTCGTCGGCCACTCGTTCATCGTGTACGGCCCGCTGCTCGCCGGCGCCACGACCGTGCTGTTCGAGGGCAAGCCCGTGGGCACGCCCGACGCCGGCACGTTCTGGCGCGTCATCGCCGAGCACGGGGTCAAGGCACTGTTCACCGCACCCACCGCCATCCGCGCCATCCGCAAGGTCGACCCCGAGGCGGAGTTCGTCAAGGCGTCCGACCTGTCCAGCCTCAAAACGCTGTTCATGGCCGGCGAGCGGCTCGACCCCGACACCTACAGGTGGGCGAGCGAGAAGCTCGGCGTACCCGTCGTCGACAACTGGTGGCAGACCGAGACCGGCTGGCCGATCGCGGCCAACCTGCGCGGCATGGAGCCCATGCTCATCAAGGCCGGCTCGCCCAGCGTCCCCGTGCCCGGCTACGACGTCCAGGTGCTCGACCCCTCTGGCGAGCAGCTGCCCGCCGAGACCGAGGGTGCCATCGTCATGAAGCTCCCCATGCCGCCAGGCACGCTCGCCGGAATCTGGGGTGACCGTCAGCGTTTCGAGTCGTCCTACCTCAACGCGTTCCCCGGCTACTACCTGACCGGTGACGGCGGCTACCTCGACGGCGACGGCTACGTCTATGTCATGGGCCGCACCGACGACGTCATCAACGTCGCCGGCCACCGACTGTCGACCGGCGCCATGGAGGCCGTACTCGCCGGCCATCCCGCCGTCGCCGAGTGCGCCGTCATCGGTGTCGCCGATCCGCTCAAGGGACAGCTGCCGCGCGGTTTCGTCGTCCTCAAGGAGGGCAAGACCGACAACCCCGAGCAGGTCGTCGCCGAGCTCGTCCAGGCCGTCCGTGACGACATCGGTGCCGTCGCCGCCCTGCGGCAGATCGACGTCGTCGCCGCCCTGCCCAAGACCCGTTCGGGCAAGATCCTGCGCAAGACCATGCGCGAGATCGCCGACGGCCTGCCCGGCACCGTGCCGTCCACCATCGAGGACCCGCAGGTCATCGAAAACCTGCGCGGGGTCCTCAGCGGTCAGGGCTGAGGCGTTCGACGGCATACTCGATCGCCGGGCGCGGGCTCGACAGCACCGGCGCCCTCACGTCGTCGAGCAGGTCTGAGCGGCCGCCATGCTTGTCTGGGCGAGGACGACGACGTCGGCGGCGCGGGCGGCCTCGGCGATGGCTCGGTGGTACGCCGGTTGGTCCCCCTCCTCGAACAGCTGCCACGCGCCGGGGGCCTCGACGAGCTCGATGTGGGCGTCCCGGCCGGCCGACCGTGCCTCCTCACCGAGGAGCGCCTCGGTCGGGGTGAGCGTGGAGGTGACCGCCGCGATCACAGCGATGGCCCGGCCAGTCTCCACCGCGCGGCGCGCCATGGGACGGTCGACGCGGAACACGTCCGGCCCGCCGACGGCCTCGGCCTCGGCGCCGATCGACGAGCACGTGCAGCAGACCAGGTCAGCCCCGGCCTCGCGCAGCCGGTCGAGCGCGGCGACGACTCCGTCACTCGCGGCGTGGGCGCCTGCGACCCGCGCCTGCTCGAGGAGCCCGGGCTCGCTCAGGTGCACGGTGGCGACGAGGGGCCAATGCTCGTGGACGAGCGCGTCGAACGGCGCGACGTGCACGGGCGACGTGTGCAGGAACCCGAGTATCGACATGCGCCCATCCTCGTATCAGCGAACCAGAAGTGCACCCAGCAGCGACTGGAGGCGACGCTGAGTGCCCACGGTTCGTCGGTGTCCTGAGGCCCCCAAGGGATTCTTCTCGCTCACGCGCCGGGTGAGATCCCCATCTCCTCGAGCTCGGGCACGATGTCGTCCCAGTCGTTCTCGGGTGCGAGGACGGCGGCGTACGCCGGGGTCAGCGCCGCACCGCCGAAGATCGCGGCGACCGCCTCCTCCACGTCCGGCGTCACGTCGATCTCGTGGTAGTCGGCGGCGAAGTGCAGGTAGCGCTGCGTCCCCTCGGTCAGGAACGACAGCCACTCCTCGGCCGCAGGGGCGCCGTCGGGCGTGACCTCCCATGCGGTCCACTGCCCGTCGACGGTGTGCAGCCGCACGGTCGAGCCGACGGTCGGGATGGGCTCGACCTCGAAGAACCCGCGGGCCCAGTCGGTCGAGCCGAAGCCGCCCTCGAGCATTCCGTGGTCGGGGGACGCGATGTTGATCGCCGCGTCGCCGGCCCGCACGAGCACGTGCATCTCCTCGCCCGACCCGTCGCGCCCCTGCAACAGCTCCTCCTGGTCGGCCCAGGCCGGGTTCCACGAGAAGCGTCGGTCCTCCCAGTCGGGCGAGAGCGCCGCCTCCAGGGTTGCCAGGGCGATCGCCGTGGCGCGCAGCTCGGCGGGGGACGGCATGGGCAGCGGGGGCGTCATGGGTCCACTGTAGACGTGCGCCGGTCAACGACCAATGGCCGCGAGACCTGTGGTCTCGCGGCTGGGTCGGGTGTGGTGAACGGTCAGAAGGGTGGTGGGGTGTCCGACCCCACGACGGGGAGTCTCGGGTCGAGGCGGCCGGTGAGCACCGCGCCGGGATCGGCCTGCAACGTTGCCCGGCCGACCTCGTCGCGTGCGGCTTCCAGCCGCTCCTGCCGTTGTGCCTCGCGGGCCCGGGTGGTGGCTTGTGTGGTGATGCGGTCGCGGTGGCGGGCGATGATCGCCAGTGCGGTGGTGAGCATGACGGTGGTGGTCTGGTCGGGGTCGTTGGTGCGGGTGCGGTCGGGTGGGGGTTGGGTGTGGGTGCCGTGGGCGTTGGTCCACAGCTGTTGTCCGGTGGGGGTGGTGAGCTTGAGGGTGCCGGGGGTGGTCTGTTCGACCTGGAAACCGGCGTGGGTGATGGCGCGGTGGGCCTTGCGGGACAGCGCGGCGAGGTTGTCGGTGGTGGTCTGGCCGCCTCGGTGCCAGGGGATGGTGTGGTCGAGGTCGATGTGTCGGGATCGTGCGGTGCGGTTGGAGTAGGGGTAGAGCTCTCGTTGGTCGCGTTCGGTGATGATCCAGCGGAGCTCGGGGCTGGGTTTGTACTGGCTGATGGTCACGGGCTGGGTGAGGTCGATGACGGGCCGAACGGTGACCTGTGGCGCGGAGGCCAGGAGCTCGTGGAGGGCTTGGCGGGTGAGTGGGGCGAGGTGGTTGAGGGTGCCTCCGCCGTCGTGTCGGAGGTCGTGGTCGGAGACGCGTACGACGAGCTCGACCCCGTGCGTGCAGGATGTGCCGCTGCCTGGGGTGGTGGTGATCTCTCCGGTGTCGGGGTCGATGGTGACGGGGATGTGCTGCCCGGATGGTGTGGTGTCGAAGGGGAGCCCCTGGTCGAGGATGAGGTGGGCGCGCGTGGGATGGGCGAGCAGCTCCAGCGCCTGGGCGCGCAGGCTGTTCCGCGTGCCTTCGACGCCTCCCACGGCGAGCGTCCGCGCACCGTGGTCGAGGGTCTGGTCGAGGACGACGGCGGCAGCCACGTCGAGCCGGGCATCGACCTGGGCGGTGCCGTCGCTGCCGGTGAACACGTGGGCGTACCGGTGTGAGAGTGCTTCTTCGCGCCGCCTCTCGCGATCGGTGTCGAACAGGATCGCCATCCGGTCGAACTCCGCAAGGGCTTTCGCGTCGGTCATGCCGTCGACCAGCGGGGAGAGGTGCGTGTCGATCGTTCGGGCGACGTCGAGGGGGAGCGCCGCGGTGTTGCGCGCCACGCGGCGGGCGACCCACTCGCGCACGGCTCCCGACAGCGCCTTCTCCCACAGGATCGGCAGCCGGTGCTTGAGGTTGAGGACGTCGCTCACCAGCCCGTAGGCCGAGTCGGGGGAGATGCCGAGGGCCGGCCCGATCTCGAGCGTGGCGAACTCGGCGACCTCGGGGGTGCCCGCGCCGCCCATGGCGACCATGCGTTCGCCGAAGAGGACCGCGGGTTCGGTGCGGGTCTGGGAGTCGAAAGGGGAGTCGTCGACCATCGACCACGCCTCGCACGCCAGCGCGATCGTCGCCAGCCGGGCCGCACCCAGCCGCCGCTCGTCCTCACGCAGCTCGACGAGCGCGGCGACGACCTCGGTGCGGGTCGGGGTGATCTCGCTGGGTGCTCTCATGACGACCTCCTCCTTCACCTCAACTATAGAACAGGTATACGAATAGATGGAAGGTTTGGCGGTGAACATCAGGTGAACGTGGATATGAGGCGCGCGAGCGGAGGGGAGGGGCGGGCAGTCCATGCGGTGACAAGCGTGTCGTCGATCGGCATGGGCCTGGCGGCTCGTACCACCCTCATCCAGCGGTCCCTAGGCTGACGCCATGACCGCGGACGCCATCGCTGCACGCCTCATCGCGCTCGGCAACCCCGACGACGCCATTGCCAAGACCCGCTTCTTCAAGGCCGGTCCCGGCGGCTACGCCGACGGCGACCAGTTCGCCGGTGTCAGCGTCCCGAAGACGCGCGCGCTGGCCAAGCAGGTGCGCGACGACGTCACGCTCGACGACATCGAGGACCTCCTCGACCACCCCGTCCACGAGGTACGCCTCCTCGCGGCCATCCTGCTGGCAGACCTCAGCAAGCCCCGGCGTACCCCGCAGCACACGAAGGACGCCATCGTCGCCCTGGTGATCCGGCGCGCCGACGACCTCGACAACTGGGACCTCGTCGACACCGTCGCGCCGCACACGCTCGGGCCCTGGCTGGTGGTCCAGGACGACGCCACGCGACGCGCGACGCTCGACCCGCTCATCTCCTCGGAGAACCTGTGGCGCCGTCGCCTGGCGATGGTGGCGATGCTCGGCCCGATCCGCGCGGGGGAGAGCGAGCTGCCGCTCGACACTGCCCACCGCCTGCTCGGCGACGAGCACGACCTCATCCACAGGGCCACGGGCTGGATGCTGCGCGAGATCGGCCTGCGCGACCGGGCAGCGCTCGACGACTTCCTCGAGCGGTACGCCGACACCATGCCGCGCACGGCCCTGCGGTACGCGCTCGAGAAGCACACGCCCGACGAGCGCCGGGCGTTCATGGGTCGCCGCTGAGTCAGCGCGTACGCAACATCCCGTCGGCGACGAGCTCGCGGACGCGCGGCAGAACCTCGGTGCGCAGGGAAGCGGCGTCGACCTCCAGCAGGCCGGCGACGACGTCGACGATCACGCCCAGCGGCAGGTCACCGTCGCACGCGCCGAGCACGCCGCCCAGGCCGGTGTCGACCTCGACCGCGCGCCGGAACCCGCGCTGGGAGCGCAGCACGATGTGCGAGGGGTCCTCCGCGCCGGGCGCCCCGATCGTCTCCTGCACGATGTCGTCGGCCAGTGCCCAGGGTGTCGCCCACAGCACGTCGTCGCTGCACCGCGCCGCGGCCACGCCCTCCTGCTGCTCGCGGAACGCGTCACCGACGGGCTGCTCCACCGCATGCGGCCACGACTCGACGCGCAGGTCGGGGTGGGACGAGTCGGTGCGGTGCACCGACAGCCAGCCCATGCCGACGCCGACGATCCCGAGCTGGTCGAAGTAGTCGAGCCACTCGCGATATCGCGCGGCGTACGCGTCCGTCCCGACCAGACCGGCATCGGCCAGCCAGATCTCGATGTACTCGTACGGATCGAGCCGCTCACGCTCCATCACCAGCGCGTCGTGCCCGGCCGGGATCCACGACCGTAGCCGCTCCTCCCAGCCGCCGTCGCGCAGGATCGCCCAGTTGCCGAGCACCTGCAGCGTCCCGCCGGGGTTCAGACGCCCGTCGATGCCGCGGACGACCGCCTCCATGAGCCCGTCGGCGGTGAACGAGCCCTCGCGGTAGGTCAGGCGGTGCTCGTCGGGCGGCGACATGACGTACGGCGGGTTGGTCACGACCAGGTCGAACCGCTCGTCGTCGACGGGCTCGTAGAGGGACCCCAGGCGCTGGTCGACGTCGAGACCGTTCAGCGCGAAGGTCCACGACGCCAACCGGTTGGCGCGCGGGTTGAGGTCGCTCGCGACGACCCGCCCGCAGTGACGGGCCAGGTGGAGGCTCTGCACGCCGCAGCCGGAGCCGAGGTCCAGGGCGCTTCCGAACGGTCGGCGGATGGTCATCTGCGCCAACGACGTGGACGCCGGCGAGACTCCCAGCACGTAGTCCTCGCGCGGCGGCTGCTGCGGTCCGTCGAGCCCGTTGGTCAGGTCGGAGACGATCCAGCCCGACGCCCCGTCGTCGCTGGCGTACGGGCGCACGTCGACCGCGGCACGCGTGTCGCCGACCAGCAGCCCCGCCGCCACCATGGGCCCGACGAGTCCCGGGAGGGCGGCCTCGACCTGCGTACGCGGGACCTCCTGCTGCAGGACGAACAGGCGGACGAGCGTGGCCAACGGGTCGGACGCGACGGCGAGGTGGCGTTCGGCGGCGACGGTCGAGTTGCGCCCGAGGGCACGCTGCCCCTCCTCGCCGATGCGCTCGAGGACGGCGTCGACGGTGTAGTCGGCGTCGTGGAACGCGTCACGGATGCGGTGGGCGAGGTCGAGATCAGCCATGGGGGCCATTCTGTCGGACTGCGCTGGCTAGGATCGGGGGATGTACGCTCCCGGCGTACGCCCCCTGCAAGCTCGTTCGAAGGACCCACGTTGGCCACCAAGACCGCCACCCGCACGCTCGTGATCGTCGAGTCGCCGACCAAGGCGACCAAGATCGCGGGCTATCTCGGTGACGGATATGTCGTCCGCTCCAGCCGCGGGCACGTCCGCGACCTGCCGGAACGCGGCAGCGACGTGCCGGCGAAATACAAGGGTGAGAAGTGGGCGCGCACGGGTGTGAACATCGCCAATGACTTCGAGCCGGTCTACGTCGTTTCAGCCGACAAGCGCGCCACGATCCGCGAGCTGAAGGCCCTGCTGTCCGACGCCGACGAGCTGCTGCTGGCCACCGACGGTGACCGCGAGGGCGAGGCCATCGCGTGGCACCTGCTCGAGGAGCTCAAGCCGAAGGTGCCGGCGAAGCGCATGGTGTTCCACGAGATCACCGAGTCGGCGATCCAGGAGGCGGTCAAGAACACCCGCGAGCTCGACACCGACCTCGTCGACGCCCAGGAAACCCGCCGCATCCTCGACCGCCTGTTCGGCTTCGAGGTCTCTCCGGTCCTGTGGCGCAAGATCATGCAGGGCCTGTCCGCGGGTCGTGTCCAGTCGGTCGCCACGCGTCTGGTCGTCGACCGCGAGAAGGAGCGCATCGCTTTCCGCACCGCCTCCTACTGGGACCTTGACGCGGTCCTCGATGCCGGCTCGAAGGCCGAGCCGCCGAAGTTCCCGGCGCGCCTGACGCAGGTCAACGGCACCGCCATCGCGCAAGGCCGCGACTTCGACTCCCGCGGCAACCCGACGAAGAAGAACCTCGTCCACCTCGACGAGACGACGGCCCAGAAGCTCGCCGTCGAGCTGCGCGAGGCCACGTTCACCGTCGGCAACGTCGAATCGAAGCCCTACACCCGCAAGCCGTACGCGCCGTTCCGCACCACGACGATGCAGCAGGAGGCCGGCCGCAAGCTCGGCTTCTCGGCCCAGCGCGCGATGTCGGTCGCCCAGGACCTCTACGAGCAGGGCCACATCACCTACATGCGTACCGACTCGGTGACGCTGTCGACGTCGGCCATCAAGGCCGCCCGCGACCAGGTGACACAGCTGTTCGGCGCCCAGTTCCTGCCGCCCCAGCCGCGCGTCTACACCTCGAAGGTCAAGAACGCCCAGGAGGCCCACGAGGCGATCCGTCCCGCGGGTGAGACGTTCGCGACGCCCGCCCAGACGGGCCTGCGCGGCGACCACTTCCGCCTCTATGAACTCATCTGGATGCGTACGCTGGCCTCGCAGATGAAGGACGCCGTTGGCGAGTCGATCTCGGTGCGCATCGACGCCCAGCCGAAACAGGGCGACCCGTGCACGTTCGTCGCGTCGGGCCGCACCATCACCTTCCACGGCTTCCTCAAGGCCTATGTCGAGGCCGTCGACGAGTCCTCGGGTGCGACGACCGACGACCAGCAGGCCCGCCTGCCCCAGCTGACGGTCGGCCAGACGCTGAGCGCCGACGAGGTCACCGCCTCCGGCCACACGACCAAGCCCCCGGCCCGCTACACCGAGCCGTCGCTCGTGGCGAAGCTCGAGGAGCTCGAGATCGGTCGCCCGTCGACGTACGCGTCGATCATCCGCACCATCACCTCGCGCGACTACGTGTTCAAGAAGGGCTCGGCGCTCGTGCCGACGTGGCTGGCGTTCGCCGTCACCCGCCTGCTCGAGGAGCACTTCCCGAAGCTCGTCGACTACAAGTTCACCGCCTCCATGGAGGAAGACCTCGACGAGGTCGCCAAGGGGGACCTCGAGCGGCTCGAGGTGCTCAAGCAGTTCTGGTACGGCAACGAGGAGAAGGGGCTGCAGGGTCTGGAACACCTGGTCAACAACTTGGGCGAGATCGATGCCCGTGGCGTGTCCACGTTCCCGATCGGCGACCTCGACTCGGGCCTGAGCGTCCGCGTCGGCCGCTTCGGCACCCGCGTCATGAAGGGCGACGAGGAGGCGTACGCCGCCGTCGACGACGACCTGCCGCCCGACGAGCTCACCGTCGAGAAGGCCCGCGAGCTGCTGGAGAACCCGATCGGCAAGGAGCTCGAGATCGGCGTCGATCCCGAGACCGGTCACCGGGTCGTTGGCAAGACCGGCCGCTACGGCCCCTACGTCACCGAGGTCCTACCCGAGGACGCTCCGAAGTCCCAGAAGCCGCGTACGGGATCGCTGTTCGCGTCCATGGACCTCGACACGCTCACGATCGACGACGCGCTGAAGCTGCTCAGCCTGCCGCGCGTGATCGGCACCGATGCCGACGGCAACGAGATCACCGCCCAGAACGGGCGCTACGGGCCCTACCTGAAGAAGGGGACCGACTCACGCTCGCTGGCCAGCCAGGACCAGATCTTCACGGTCACGCTCGACGAAGCGTTGGCGCTGTACGCCCAGCCCAAGCAGCGTGGCCGGGCTGCGGCCAAGCCGCCGCTGGCCGAGCTCGGCGAAGACCCGAACAGCGGCAAGAAGCTGGTCATCAAGGACGGCCGGTTCGGCCCCTATGTGACCGATGGCGAATACAATGCGACGCTGCGCCGCGGTGACGAGCCCGCCACGATGACCCTCGAGCGCGGTGTCGAGCTCATCGCCGAGAAGCGGGCGAAGGGCCCGGCGAAGAAGGCCGCCAAGAAGACCACGAAGACGACGGCCAAGAAGACGACGGCGAAGAAGTCCACCGCCAAGAAGACGACTACCAAGAAGGCCGCGGCGAAGAAGACGACCACGGCGAAGAAGGCGACCGCCAAGAAGGCGGCGAACAAGACAGAGGGCTGATCGGCGATGGCCAGGCGGAAGGCTCCCCAACCCAAGGTTCGGCGTTTCGAGGTCCCCTTCACCGCCGAGGTCGGCCGGCTCGTCAACGGTGCCATCGGCATCCGCTCCGTGGTCCAGCGTGCGGGGGCGTACGCGCCGTACCGCATGGACGTGACCGTCCTCGACGCGCCCGACCACCGGCTCATCCGCGCCGGGATCTGGCTGGCCCACCGCGTTCTCGACGGTCGCGGCGAGTGGTATCTGGCCGCGCCCCAGTGGTCGCCGTGGCTGCCCCAGGAGCAGGTCGAGCTCATGGGCCACGCCGACGTGCCCGACACGTTCGCCGACCTCTTGCGTCCCTTCCGACGTGGTGCGGCGCTCGGTCCGGTGGCGGCCCTGCGGTGCCGCCGCTCCGAATACCTGCTGCGTGGTGAGGCAGGGGCGGTGCTCGCGGCCATCCGCAACGAGCAGGTCACCGTTCGCAGCGGCGGCATTGTCACCGCCCGCTACCGAGAGGTGACGATCACGTCGGTCGACGACGCGCTCACGCCCGCCCAGTGGGCCTTCCTCGGCGAGGTGCTCGCCGCAGCGGGTGCCACGCGGGTGACCGAGTTCCCCGACCTCGCCCAGCGTCTTGGCGCCCCCGCCACGGGGCTCGCCGACATCCGTCGTCGCCCGGGCGGGGAGCGGCCCGACGTCCTCGAAGAGTATGTCCAGGACCTTGTGGCCCGCCGGCTGCGCCGCATCACCCACGCCGACCTCGCGCTGCGCGGCGGCCTCGAGGGGGCAGCGGGCCAGTTGCGCGGCCACCTGGTCCGCCTGCGCTCCGACCTGCACGGGCTCGTCCCGCTGCTGGACCGCACCTGGGCGACCGAGACCGAGGCCGACCTCGACGCCGCCATCTCCGGCCTCGACGACCACCCCGGGCCGGGCGTACCGCCCGCGCTGAACTCCCAGCGCTACCTGTTCCTGCTCGACCACCTCGTCACCGCCTCACGCGCCCCGCGCCTGGGCGACCACGCGGCGCGCCCGGCGGCCGAGGCGCTGGGTGAGATACTCGCCGAGGGCGTCGCCGACCTGTGCGCCGTGATGGACCACATCTCCGCCGACAGCCGCGACGAGGTGTGGAAGCTCGCCCACGACGCGGCCGCGCGCGTGGTCGCGACCTGCGGCGTCCAGCCCGACCGCACCAAGGCCGTACGCCGGCTGGCGCGCCGCGCCGACACGCTGACGGCCATGCTGACCGCGTGCGTCCAGGTCAACGAGGACGAGCACGTGCGCGACCTCGAGTGCATGGGGCCGCAGGAGGCCTTCGAGCTCGGCCGGTCGTTCGAGCGGGCCTGGTCGGAGCAGCACATCGCCCGTCTGGACGCGGTCGACCACTGGGAGCGCCGGGGCGACCGGCTACGCGGACCCCGCCGGGAGGCCCGATGAGGGGCGTGTTCGTCGTCTTCGAGGGCGGCGACGGTGCCGGCAAGTCGACACAGGTGGGTCGGCTCGCTGCCTGGCTCGAGGAGCAGGGGCACGAGGTCGTCGTCACGCGGCAGCCGGGCGGGTCACCGCTGGGTGACCGCATCCGCACGCTCGTGCTCGATCCTGCCACCGGTGACGTCGACCCCCACGCCGAGGCGCTGCTGTATGCGGCCGACAAGGCCCAGCACGTCCATGAGGTGGTGCTCCCTGCGCTGGAGCGCGGTGCCGTCGTGGTGTGCGACCGCTACGTCGACTCGATGGTCGCCTACCAGGGTGCGGGTCGCGTCCTGGCGGAGGAGGACGTGGATGCCATCGCCGGGTGGGCGACGGGCCACCTGCTGCCAGACGTGACGGTCGTCCTCGACGTCGATCCCGCCGAGGCCGTCCACCGCAAGCACGAGAAGGACCGGCTCGAGGGCGCCGGTGCCGAGTTCCACGAGCGTGTGCGCCGGGGCTTTCTCCGGCTCGCCGGGCGCGACCCCGACCGCTATCTCGTGCTCCCGGGCAGGGACGCGCGCGAGTCGCTGGCCGAGCGCATCCGCGAGCGCGTGGGCGCGCTCCTGGCCGATCGGAAGATGTCGGACGCGGACGGCAGGATGTCCTCGTGAGCGAGACACGTGCCGGGGTGTGGGCCGACCTCATCGGCCAGGACAGGGCGATCGAGACCCTGCGTCGTGCCGTCGACGCCGAGGCCCATGCCATGTCCCACGCATGGCTCGTCACGGGGCCGCCGGGGTCGGGACGCTCCAACGCCGCGCGCGCCTTCGCCGCCGCCCTCCAATGCCCGCGCGGGGGGTGCGGCGAGTGCAACGAGTGCCGCACGTCACTTTCGGGCGCCCATCCCGACGTGACGCTGGTGCGCACCGAGATGCTGTCGATCGGCGTCGACGAGGTCCGCGACCTCGTCCGCCGTGCCGCGATGAGCCCGACCTTGGGCCGTCACCAGGTGCTCGTCGTCGAGGACGCCGACCGCGTCACCGAGCGCGGTGCCGACGCGCTGCTGAAGTCGATCGAGGAGCCCGCGCCCAAGACGGTGTGGATCCTGTGTGCGCCCACCCCCGACGACGTCGTGGCGACGATCCGCTCTCGTTGCCGCCTGCTGCGCCTGGCGACGCCGACGACGGCGGCGGTCACCGAGCTGCTCGAGGTCCGCGACGGCGTCGACCCGTCGATGGCCGCGTTCGCCGCGCGTGCGGCCCAGGGCCACGTGGGTCGCGCCCGTGCGCTGGCCCGCAGCGACGAGGCCCGCAACCTCCGGCGCGACGTGTTGAAGATCCCCGGCCGGCTCACCGATCTAGGCGCCTGCCTGACCGCGGCGGCCAACCTCGTCGATACCAGCCGCGAGGAGGCGAAGGCGGCGATGGCCGAGATCGACGCCAAGGAGCGGGCGGCGCTCGAGGAGGCGCTCGGGTTCGGCACGAAGGGCACGCGACCCAAGAACGCCGCGGGTGCGCTGAAAGACCTTGAGGACCAGCAGAAGGCGCGCGCCAAGCGGCGCGAGCGCGACGGGCTCGACCGGGCGCTCACCGAGCTGACGACCTACTACCGCGACGTGCTGACGGTCCAGACGGGTGCGGGGGCCGAGCTCGTCAACGCCGAGATCGCCGCCGAGATCGAGCGCGCGGCTCGCTCGTCGACGCCCGAGATGACGCTGCGGCGCATCGACGCGATCCTCGCCTGCCGCACCGCCTTGGAGACCAACGTCGCGCCGCTACTGGCGATGGAGGCCATGATGATCGGCCTCGTCCAGGCCGGAAGGGGCTGATCCGCGGCCCGTCGAGTGTCGGTCACACGTTCGAACGCCGATCAGGTGGAGGATGACAGGCGTACCGATGTCGACAAAAGAGGGGTCCCGCCCAATGAGCATGTTCGGAAAGAAGAAGTCCGACGCCGGGGACGCCCGCGCCGAGGAACTCGGCGACGCCGAACCCACGCAGCAGATCGACGCCCCGCGCGACCGCGACGTGGTCGATGCCGACAAGACCCAGCCCATGGACACGGTCGCCGCCGGCAACTCCGGCGACGCCGACCGCACGCGTACCAACCCCGTCTCGAAGCCGTCCGCAGCGACCACCGGCGGCGGATCGTCCTCGGCCGCGTCCGTGCTGGAGGACCCAGACCGCACCGCGACCGCGAAGAAGGTCCCCGCGTCGAAGACCCGCAGCTCCCACGGTGAGGACGACGACGCCGAGCCGACGCGCGTCGAGCCGATCCCGGCCAACCCGCTCGCCGGTGGCACGGGCGCTAAGACAGCTGCCGCGACTGGTGCCGGCACCGCCGCGGCCGCGACGACGACCCGGCGGGACGACGAGCGTGACGGGGCGAGGGTCGACCCCGAGGCCGAGCGCGCCGCAGAGCGTGAGCGCCGCCGTGCCGAACGCGACCAGGCTCTCGGCACGCGCCGCAAGGCCGTCGAGGAGCCGGAGGCCGCAGCGGTCGTCAAGCCCAAGCGCACCACCGACAAGTTCTTCGGCTCGCTCGGCCTGTTCCTGCTGCGCCTCGTGACGGCCGCGATCATGGGCCTCCACGGCCTGTGGAAGGTCATGAACCTCGGCGACGTCGAGACCATGCTCAACCAGACCGTCATCCCCGAGCCCAAGATCATGGCGATGGTCCTCGCCGGCTCCGAGATCGCCATCGCCGTCGCGCTGCTGTTCGGCATGCTGACCCGCTTCGCCGGTCTCGGCGTTGCCCTCATCGGCATCGGCGCGCTGGTGTTCGTCAAGTGGGTCCAGAACCCGTTCAAGGGCTACTCGCTGTCGGGCGAGCTCGAGCTGCTGCTCGGCGCCGTCGGCCTGTTGTTCCTGCTGCTGGGTGGGGGCGGCTGGTCCGTCGACGCGGCCTTCCGCCGCGGTCGCGCCGCCAGCAAGAAGTGAGCTGATCCCCTCGAAGCCCGCCGGTCCGCCGGCGGGCTTCGTCGTTCCCGCCCCTGCGCCCCTCACGACATCTGCGATCCGTGCGACATCTGCGGTCCGCGGCGAGGTGGTTGTCCCGCCGGTTAGGGTTGGCGACATGCGCGTCATGGCAGTCACCTTCACCAAGCACGGGCGGCTGCACCACGTCACGGCCGACGACGGCGCGTACGCAGTTGGGGATGCCGTGCTCGTCGAGACCGACGGTGGCCCCGAGGTCGCGACAGTCATGTGGGCGCCGGAGGAGGCGTACGAGGACCCGGGCGAGATCCCGCGCTGCGTGGGCCTTGCCACCCGGGCCGACCTCGACCGAGATGAGCACAACAGGCGTCGCCGGGCCGAGGCGCGGGTGCTGGCGAACCGGCTGATCCGGCTGCACAGGCTGCCCATGAAGGTCGTCGGTGTCGACTGGCTCGACCGCAGCGACGACTATGACCAGATGGCCGTCATCTACTTCACCGCGCCCGGACGCGTAGACTTCCGGGCGCTCGTCGGCGAGCTCGCGCGCGGGCTGCGGGCCCGCATCGACCTGCGCCACGTGGGTGCCCGCGACGAGACACGCATCAGCGGCGGCATCGGCTCGTGCGGGCGTGACCTGTGCTGCTCGACGTTCCTGCGGGAGTTCGAGCCGATCTCGGCCCGCATGGCCAAGGATCAGGGGCTGCCGACCAACCCGCTGCGCATCGCCGGCGCGTGCGGCAAGCTCATGTGCTGCCTGAAGTATGAGCACCCCCTCTACCAGGAGTTCGCGAAGACCGCGCCGGCCGTGGGGGAGAGAGTCGTCGTCGACGGCGAGGAGGCCACCGTCGTCGGTCACGTCGTCCCCGCCGACGAGGTCGTGCTGCGGATGTCGGCCACCGGTGAGGTCGCCCCGTGCAGCCACGCCGACGCCTGCTCGGCGCGACGCGCGTACGAGACCCGCGGGGAGCGCCGCAAGCCGCGCCACAAGAGGGGCCAGGCGTGAGACGGCTGGTCGCCCTGGCGGGAGTCCTGGCTCTGAGCGCGTGCGACCTGGGTACGCGCGGTCCCGTGGTCTCCCAGGCCCCCAGCCCGCCCGCGACCACGTCGACCGCCACTACCAGCGAGCCGACGGCGGCGCCGAGCCCCTCGCGTACGCCGGTGGACCGATCCAGCCCCGACCGTCCTCGCACGCGGGCACCCGACGTGAAGCCCCCTGGCTTCGTCGACCCGCCCGCGGGAATGGGCCTGCAGCGCTATCTGGGGCAGACCATCGACTGGGGCGACTGCGAACCGGGGCAGGACCGCCCCGAGGGGACGCGCTGCGCCACGATCGCCGCACCGCTAGACCACGGCGACCCGGACGGCCAGGCGATCACGCTCGCCCTGACGCGCGTCCCCGCTACCCGGCAGCCGAGCCGCGGCTCGATCTTCGTCAACCCCGGCGGCCCCGGCGCCGGTGGCCGAGAGCTCGCGTGGCGGTTCGCCCACGGGGGTCTCGAGGACTACGACATCGTCGGCTGGGACCCGCGCGGCACCGCCGGTTCGACCCCCGTGCGCTGTGACGACGGCCCCGGCCTGGACGCCTTCCTCGCGACCGACCAGACCCCTGACGACGAGGCGGAGCGCACCACCTACCTGGAGGTGAGCCGCGCGTTCGGCGCATCGTGCCAGGCCCGCAGCGGGCGTCTCCTCGAGCATGTCTCCACCGTCGACACCGTCCGCGACCTCGACCTGATGCGCCAGCTCGTGGGCGACGAGAAGCTGAACTACCTCGGCTACTCCTACGGCACCGACGTCGGCTCCCGGTACGCGCACATGTTCCCCGGCCGGGTCGGCCACGTCGTCCTCGACTCCAACATCAACCCCGATCCCGACGACCGCTCGATCATCCAGGCGCAGGGCTTCGACCGGGCGCTGGAGGCGTACGCCGACTGGTGCGTCAAGGAGTCGTGCGGGCTGGGCTCCGACCGGAACGCCGTCGTCGGCGCCGTGCTGGGGCTCATCGACGGGCTCGACCGCTTCCCGATCCCGGTCGGGAAGCGCCTGCTGACCCAGTCCCTCGGCGTGACCGGGGTGATCCTGCCGCTATACGGCACGGCCGAGTCGTTCCCCATGCTGACCCGCGCGGTGACCGCCGCACGCGAGGGGAAGGGGGAGTACCTCCTGTCGCTGGCCGACTCCTACAACAACCGCAACCGCGACGGGTCCTACGACCCGATGACCGGCGCGTTCTACGCCATCCGGTGCCTCGACCGCGGTGACGGCGGCGTGGCCGCCGAGGAGCGGGAGACCCAGCAGGAGGCCGCCGCCGCCCCGCTGATGGGCCCACGCTTCGGCGCCGACCTCGTGTGCCCGTTGTGGCCCGTCGCGCCGCGCCCGCCGGAGCCGATGGTGCGCGCCGAGGGGGCCGCACAGATCCTGGTGATCGGCACGACCGGCGACTCGGCGACGCCGTACGAGTACGCCGAACGCATGGCCCGCCAGCTCGCGTCGGGCGTGCTCGTGACCCGCGTCGGGGAGGGACACGCCGCCTACGGCCACGGCAACTCGTGCATCGACGGGGCCGTCGTCGACTACTTCCACGACAGGGTCCCCGCCAACGGGCTGCGCTGCGGCTGACGAGTTGGTCGTGCGCGCTGCGGGCGGCTATAGTCTGTCCTCGGCCGTACCGCGGCCACGCCGCCTTAGCTCAGTTGGTAGAGCAACGCACTCGTAATGCGTAGGTCAGCGGTTCGAATCCGCTAGGCGGCTCTCTTCATGCCCGTGACCGGGAACTCGTCCCGCCCCCGCCGCGTTCACCGATCGTGATCACCCGCCACGTCTCCCCGCCGCTCGCCCTGACCCTCGCGGTCTGTGGGCTGAGCGCGTGCGGTGCGGCACCGCGCAGCGACAGCTCAGCGGCGGCCCCCGCGGCGATCGCGACGCCCGCGACGATGGTCGTCGAGAAGCCGTGGGTGCGCTCGACCGAGGGCTCGGCCGACCCGGCACGCACAGCGGCATACATGAACCTCGCCAACCGCGGTGACGTCGAGGTCGCGGTGGTCGCCGCGGACGCCGACGTGGCCCAGTGCTCCGAGATCCACCTGATGTGGCCCGACAAGAGCATGTATGTCGCACCGGACGGCGTACGCGTCAGGGCCCGCGACGACGTGCACCTCGCGCCCGGCGGACCCCACATCATGCTGATCGGGCTCACGCGACCGCTGCCCGTGGGAGACGAGGTCACGTTCACCGTCCGCTTCTCCGACGGCACCCAGCAGGTGGTCCGGGCGCCGGTGAAGCGGTTCACCGCCGACGGGTGAGGATCACAACTCCACGTCGTTCCAGCGCCGGCACACCCACCCGTCCCCATCGACGTCGACCACCACGCCGCCGGCCACCGGCAGGGGGTTCTCGCGGACGAGGTCGGTGGTGACGTTGCTGCACAGGTGGCGCAGCCCGGTCTGGATGATGCCGCCGTGGCTGACGAGCACGACCACCTCACCACGGTGCAGGTCGGCGGCGTCCTCGCCGACCGTGCGCAGCCGCTCCACGACCTGACGGCCGGTCTCACGGTAGAGCTGGAGGTCGAGCCGCCCGTCCAGCCACCACTGGAACGTCTCGTCGAGCTCGGTCGGCGGCACCGGACAGGTCAGCATCTCCTCCTCCGGTATGAGGAACTCACGCAGACGGTCGTCGTCACGCACCTCGAGCTTCAGCTCGTGACCGATGATCGCCGCGGTCTGGGTGGCTCGAGGCATCGTCGACGACCACAGACCGGCCACGCGGTCGCCACGCAGCCCGTCGGCGATGGCCCCGGACTGACCGCGGCCGGCCAGCGTCAGGGTGCGGGGGAGGTCGTCCCCCGCCTCGCCGTGGCGGACGAAGACGAGCCGGGCGGGGCACTGGAGGTCGGACATGGGTCCAACCTACGGTGCTCAGGCGCCGAGGCGGACGAAAGCGGGCACACCGATCGGCGCGCCCCAGGCGTCGACGGCCAGGCCAACGAGCGAGGCGGTCGGGAACGAGTACGCCAACCGCTGCGCCTCGGGGTGGCCGGACAGGTCGCCGAGGTCGAGAACGGTCTGGTGGATGCCGGGGTTGTGCGCCACCACCAGCAGCGTGCGGGCCTCTTCGGGGGCCTCCGAGATCGCCTGCCGGATCGTGTCGGGGTCGGCGTTGTAGAGCCCGTCGACGTGCTCGACGACATCGCCGAGGGCCAGGTCTGCGGCGGTCTGTCGCGTACGCAGCGCCCCAGACACCAGTGCGTGGTCGACGCGTACGCGCTGCTGGGCGAGGAAGCGTCCCACGGCACGGGCCTGGTCGTGGCCTCGGTCGGTCAGCGGCCGCTCGCGGTCGCCGCGTCCCGGCGCGTAGTCGGCGGCCTGGGCATGACGCATGAGGATCAGCAGGCGGCTCATCGCGGCTTCACCGCCACGAGGATGTCACGGTTGATCGAGGAGTCGACGCGGTGGGCGAGCTCGAGCCACGGGCCCTCCTCACGGACGCCGAGACCGGCGGCCGCGCAGTGGGTGGCGACGTCCTCGCGCGGGACGCCGAGGGTGTTCCACGACAGGCCGAGCGCACCACCGGGTGTCAGCTGGCTGGCCCAGACCTTGATCGACTCGCCCAGCAGGCCGGCGGGCGAGCGGTCGCGCTTGCCGGAGACGCCGCGTACGTCGGTCTGCTGCGAGCCGTGCACCACGCCGTAGGGCGCGTCCGCGACGACGAGCTCGAACTTCCGCTTGCCGTACAGCGCCGCCGACTGGCGCGTGTCGCCGGTGAAGACCGTCGCAGTGAGCTGGCCGCCGTCGGCGAGGTTGACCTTGGCGTCGAACCGCTTGCCGAGCGACTTGCCCTCACGCCGCACCGGAGTCATGGCGGCGGTGTGCTTGAGGCGCTTGCGGCGCAGCCAGGTCTTGTAGAAGGCCGCCATCTGCTCCACGGCCTTCACATCGGCCTCGACGCCTGCGCCGTCGAGACCCAGCAGCCACGCCTGGCCGAGCGTCGTGCCGCGGCCGCACAGCGGGTCGAGCACCGTCCACGCCCGCGAGTCGTCGGCGTCGACCGCCGCGAGCGTCACGTTCAGCAGCAGGCGGGTGAACTGCTCGTTGGTCTTGCCTGGATATTTCGGGATCGTCACCAGGTCGTCGTCGAGGACGTCGACGGTCGGCACCTCGACCGGGCGCAGCACGTCGCCCTCGCGCTGGAACAGGGCGAGGTACGCCGACTGACGCGCGACCGCCGCCAGCAGGTCGTCGCTCGGCTCCGCGGAGAAGCCCAGGTAGTCGACACCGGCGACCGTCACGGGGGCGACGTCGTCGAGCTCCGCGGTGATCGCCAGCTCCGCGGCCGCGAGCCGGGCGGCGTGGCCGGCGTACACGCGGTTGCTGGAGGGGTTGACGAGCATGAGGTGATCCATGGGGGCCATCCTCCCAGAGTCGTCAGGCGCCGAGCACGATCCCGGCCGCCCAGCCCGCGTACGCCGCCGCCGGGCCGACCGCCAGGCTCACCGCGATGTAAGCCAGCCCGCGCTCGGGGCGGCGCCGGAGGAGGCGCACGGCGTCGACGGCGAACGTCGACCAAGTGGTGAGCGCACCACAGAACCCGGTGCCGACGAACGCGAGGCGGGCGTCGTGCCCGAGCAGGGCTACCGCGGCCCCAAGCACGAACGACCCCAGCACGTTGGCGACGACCACACCCCACGGCCAGGCCCCGTCGTCGGCGGGGGCGAGCCACCAGCCCAGCACGAAGCGGGCCGCGCCGCCGAGCGCGCCGCCCAGCGCGACCGCGAGCCAGGTCATCGCCGCCCCCTGCCGGCGAGGGCCCACGCGGCCCACGCGGCGGCGACCGCGCCACCGAGGTCCAGCACGACCCAGCCCGCGCCGGGCCAGCCGTCTTGGACCGCCATGAGGGCGACGGTCGAGAACGTGGTGAGGCCGCCGCAGAAACCGGTGCCGACCAGGGCCTGGAGGTGCTTGGGGGCACGGGCGACGAGCAGCCCGAGCACGAAAGTGCCGACGATGTTGATGATTGCCACGACCGCGTGGGGGTCGCCGGCCCGCAGCGCGGCCTCGCGCGCAAGAGCCCCGGCGGCCGCCCCGATTGCGACGAGCCCGAGCGTGCGCAGCGGGAAGGGCTCCCGTCGGCGCGCACCCGGGCTCGGACGTGTCGTCAATCGCTCAGTAGAGGTTCACGTGCTTGTGCTCGAACGACGTGCCCTTGGCGCGCTCGAACGAGGCCTCGATCTCCTTCTCGGTCTCGTCGCGGCCGACCCAGGTCGCGCCCTCGACCGACTTGCCCGGCTCGAGGTCCTTGTACACGGTGAAGAAGTGCTCGATCTCCATCACGGTGTGGGTGGGGATGTCGTCGAGGTCCTGCAGGTAGTCGAGGCGGTGGTCGTCGGTCGGGACGCAGATGACCTTGTCGTCGCCACCGGCCTCGTCGGTCATGCGGAACATGCCGATGGCGCGGCACTCGATGAGGCAGCCGGGAAACGTCGGCTCGGGCACGAGGCACAGCGCGTCGAGCGGGTCGCCGTCCTGGCCCAGGGTGCCCTCGATAAAGCCGTAGTCCGACGGGTACTGCGTCGACGTGAACAGCGTGCGGTCCAGACGGATGCGGCCCGTCTCGTGGTCCAGCTCGTACTTGTTCTTCGTGCCCTTGGGGATCTCGACGGTGATGTCGAAGTGGATGCCCTTCGGCTCGGCGTTGCTCTCGGTCACCTGTGACTCTCCTCGTTCCGAATGCTCCCGCGCGGACTGGCGCGGTCATCGGGTCGAGCCTACCGCCCACGCCCGGCTGTCGCAGCGCGTCGCGGCGAGGTTCTGACCTGTGGTTCCCACGCGGGCGCGCGGTTCACGGCACGCCTGCCCCCGGCTCCTATGATGGTCGGGGCCCGAGCGGGCCGGGGTTCTGGGATGGGGGAGCAGATGGCGTCACGCCGCACGAGCACGATCATGGAGCTGCTGGTCGTGGTCGCGCTCGTCGTCGCGATCGTCCTGGGCAGCGTCAGCGGCTTGTTCGGCTCGGTGGGCCGCAAAGCCCTGTATGCCACCGGGTTGTGGGTCGATGGCGGGTCGTCGACGTTCGACCCGTCGGTGCTCGACGAGCACGATGCGGCGGCCAGGCCGCTGCCGGCCGCCCCGACGCGCCCGGTCCTCGCTGCGGCCGGCCGTGAAAGCGGTACGCGGGCCCAGACGGTCGCCGACCGCGTACGCGCCGTCGGTCCGCGCGGCGGCCAGTGGTGGGGCCACGTCGTCGATGCGAGCACCGGGGACACCCTGTTCGCCAACAACGAGGCCGGCGACGGCGTACCTGCGTCCACCAACAAGGTGCTGACCTGCCTCTCCGCGCTCGAGGTGTACGGGCCCGACCACCGCTTCGCCACCACCGTGGTCACCGACCCCGCCCAGCCGGGCACGGTCTACGTCGTCGGCGGCGGCGACCCCTACCTCGCGAAGGACGACGCGCCCCGCTACCCTGCGCGCGCGTCCATCCTCCAGCTCGCCGGACAGGCCGTCGAGGCGCTGAAGGAGCAGGGCATCACCGGCCCGGTGAAGGTCGTGGCCGACTCGTCCTACTTCTCCGGCCCGGGCTGGAACAACGACTGGCTGCCCGGCTACCGCGACTACGCGACCGAAACGTCCGCGCTGTGGATCGGCGAGGGCCAGACCGTCGGACCCATCGGCCCGCGCGACCCGCAGCCTGCATTGTCGGCGGCGAAGGCGTTCGGCGACGAGCTGAGGCGACTGGGCGTACCCACCGGCGAGGTCGCGCCGGGCACGGCCCCGCAGGGCGCAACCCAGGTCGCGCGCGTCGAGTCGATGCCGCTGGAGAACATCGTCGAGCAGGTCCTCATCCACTCCGACAACGACGCCGCCGAGGTGCTGTTCCGCCACGTCGGCCGCGACGGCGGCCGCTCCGGCTCGATCGCCGACGCCCAGACCGCCCACCGCGAGGTGCTGCAGAAGCTCGGCGTGTGGACCGACGGGATGCGCATCGTCGACGGCTCCGGGCTGTCGCGCGCCAACCTCGTGTCTCCCCGCTCGCTCACCAAGGCCGTCTTGATCGCGGTCGCCCCCGACAACCAGCGGGAGCGCTCCATCGCGACGGGCATGTCCGTCGCTGGCGTCGAGGGCACGCTGGCCTCGCGGTTCGTCGAGGACGGCACCGAGCCCGGCCGCGGACTCGTGCGCGCGAAGACCGGCACCCTCACCGAGGTCCACTCGCTCGCCGGCTACGTGCGGGACGCCGACGGCGCGCTGCTGGTCTATTCCTTCATCGTCAACGGCGACAAGGACGAGTACGAGACCCGCGTCTGGCTCGACCGTGTGACGTCGACGCTCGCCGGGTGCGGGTGCCGCTGATGAGCAGGAAGGCGTTGGGCCCGGCCACCCTCGCGGTCGTGGCGGCAGTCGAGGCCGCGGTCGCCGTGCGCCCCCTGGTGGTCGGCGTCTCCGGCGGTGCCGACTCGCTCGCGCTCGCCGCCGCCACGGTCGTCGTCGCCGGCCGACGCGGGCTCCTGGCCCGCGGCCTTGTCATCGACCACGGGCTGCAGGACGACTCCGCCGAGGTCGCCGCCAAGGCCGCCAAGCGGGCCGGACGCCTCGGGCTCGAGTGCGACGTCGTGCCGGTCGAGGTCGCACCCGCCGGCGATGGTGTCGAGGCCGCCGCCCGCACCGCCCGCCGCGAGGCGCTCGAGCTCGTCGCCGGCTCGCTCGACGCCGACATCCTGCTCGGCCACACGCTCGACGACCAGGCCGAGTCGGTCCTGCTCGGACTCGCCCGCGGGTCCGGCGCCCGGTCACTGTCCGGCATGCCCGTACGCCGCGGGCGCGTCGTGCGCCCGCTGCTCGGCCTGCGCCGGGCCACCACCGAGGCGGCCTGCGCCGAGCTCGGCACGAAGTTCTGGGCCGACCCCCACAACGCCGACCCGGCGTACGCCCGCTCCCGGGTACGCCACCGGGTGCTGCCCGTGCTGGAGGACGAGCTCGGCCCCGGCATCGCCGAGGCGCTGGCCCGCACCGCTGACCTGCTGCGCGACGACGCCGACCTGCTCGACGACCTCGCCGGCGCCCACACCACCGAGCACGAGCTCGACATCGACGCACTGCCGAAGGAGCGGGCGCTGCGCGGGCGCGTGCTGCGCCGCTGGCTCGTCGACCAGGGTGCGAGCGAGCCGACCATGGGTCACGTCCACGCTGTCGAGGAGCTCGTCACCCGCTGGCACGGCCAGAAATGGGTCGACGTGCCCGGCGTACGCGTCGCCCGGCGTGCGAACCGGCTGTGCGTCCTGTAAGACTGGACCCGTGGACGACGCGCACATCTCCGATGACCTGACCAACGTGCTCTACACCAAGGAGCAGGTGGCCGAGCGGCTGGCCGAGCTCGCGGGGGAGATCGACGCCGAGTATGACGGCAAGGACCTGCTGCTCGTCGGCGTGCTGAACGGCGCCGTCATGGTGATGGCCGACCTGTCCCGAGCCATGCGCATCCACTGCGAGATGGACTGGATGGCCATCTCCTCCTACGGCTCCGGCACGCAGTCCTCCGGCGTCGTCCGCATCCTCAAGGACCTCAACACCGACATCCACCACCGTCACGTGCTGGTCGTCGAGGACATCATCGACACCGGCCTGACGCTGTCCTACCTCATCTCCAACCTGAAGTCGCGCGAGCCCGCGAGCCTCGAGATCATGACGATGTTCCGCAAGCCGGAGGCCGCCCAGAACGCGGTCGACGTGAAGTGGGTCGGCTTCGACATCCCCAACGAGTTCGTCGTCGGCTACGGCCTCGACTACGCGGGCCGTTACCGCAACCTGACGTCCGTCGGCACCCTGGCGCCGCACGTCTACAGCTGACGCACTCCTGACCGGGGATGCCGTGAAGATCCACGACGCCAACCTGTTCGACGGCCGGGACGTCGGCTCCTCCTGCAGCTCGACCCACTCCACGTCGGCAGCCACAGACCGCAGCGGCACCTGGGCGAAGAAGCTGGGATTCGAGGTGTTCGCGGCGGAGACACCCGAGGCCGGAGCGGTGATTGTCCTCGCTGGTAAGGTCGGGTTGCCCACATTCGCTCATTAGGTAGGTCATGAACGCATCCCGCATCTTTCGCGGCCCACTGCTCTGGATCATCCTTGGCCTGTTCATGGCCTTGATCATCTTCGACATGGTAGGCAAGGGGGTCGACGGCTTCGAGGAGAAGCCGACCTCCGAGGTCGTGTCGGTCATCAACGGCAACGACAGGATCAAGTCGGTCGAACTCGTCGAGGGTGAGCAACTCATCAAGGTCACCATCGACGACAAGTCGAAGATCAAGGGCTACTGGGTCGGCAGCCAGTCGGGCGCGATCGCCGATCGCCTGCAGCAGCGCACGGTCGACAAGACCATCGAGAACTGGTCGGTGAAGGTGCCGCAGCCGTCGGTGCTGACCTTCCTGCTGACGTCGCTGCTTCCGTTCCTGCTCATCGGCCTGGTGTTCTTCTTCCTGCTCAACTCGATGCAGGGCGGTGGATCCCGCGTCATGCAGTTCGGCAAGTCCAAGGCGAAGGTCACGTCCAAGGACACCCCGAAAACGACGTTCGGCGACGTGGCCGGCTGCGAGGAGGCCATCGAGGAGCTCCAAGAGATCAAGGAGTTCCTGGCCGAGCCTGCGAAGTTCCAGCAGGTGGGTGCCAAGATCCCCAAGGGTGTGCTCCTCTACGGTCCGCCCGGAACCGGCAAGACACTGCTCGCGCGCGCCGTCGCCGGTGAGGCCGGCGTACCGTTCTTCTCCATCTCCGGCTCCGACTTCGTCGAGATGTTCGTCGGTGTGGGTGCGTCCCGCGTACGCGACCTTTTCGAGCAGGCCAAGGAGAACGCGCCCGCCATCGTCTTCATCGACGAGATCGACGCAGTCGGTCGCCACCGCGGCGCCGGCATGGGCGGCGGTCACGACGAGCGCGAGCAGACCCTGAACCAGCTGCTCGTCGAGATGGACGGCTTCGACGTCCGCGGCGGCGTCATCCTCATCGCCGCGACCAACCGACCCGACGTGCTCGACCCGGCCCTGCTGCGTCCCGGGCGCTTCGACCGTCAGATCGCCGTCGAGGCCCCCGATCTCAAGGGCCGCTTCCAGATCCTCAAGGTCCACGCCCAGGGCAAGCCGATGGGCCCCGACGCCGACCTCGAGTCGGTGGCCCGGCGTACGCCCGGCTTCACCGGCGCCGACCTGGCCAACGTGCTCAACGAGGCCGCGCTGCTCACCGCGCGGTCAGACCAGAAGGTCATCTCGATGGCCTTCCTGGACGAGGCGATCGACCGCGTCATCGCCGGCCCCCAGAAGCGCACGCGCCTGATGAACGAGAAGGAGCGCCTCGTCACCGCCTACCACGAGGGCGGCCACGCGCTCGTCGCCGCGGCCATGCACGGCACCGATCCCGTCCAGAAGATCACGATCCTGCCGCGCGGTCGCGCGCTGGGCTATGCGATGATCATGCCGGACGAGGACAAGTACTCCCAGACCCGTGGCGAGCTGCTCGACCAGATGGCCTACATGATGGGTGGTCGCGCGGCCGAGGAGCTGATCTTCCACGACCCGTCGACCGGAGCTTCGAACGACATCGAGAAGGCCACGAAGGTCGCCCGTGCGATGGTCACCCAGTATGGCCTGTCGCCGCGCATCGGCACCGTCCAGCTCGGCTCGGGCGACTCCGAGCCGTTCCTCGGCATGGCCGCCGGCGGCGGTCGCTCGATCGACTACTCCGACGAGACCGCGAAGATCGTCGACGAGGAGGTCCGCCTGCTCCTCGAGAACGCCCACCAGGAGGCGTTCGACGTGCTCGACGCGAACCGCGAGGTGCTCGACACCCTCGTCCGCGAGCTGTTCGCCAAGGAGACGCTGCTGCGTCACGAGGTCGAGGCCCTGTTCCGGGGCATCGTCCGCGGCCCGATCCGCGGTGCCTACACCGGCTCGGAGCGTCGTCGCCCGTCGGCGATCCCGCCGGTCGACCCGCCGCCCGCGCCGAGCGTCCCCGAGGAGCACCCGGCCGGTGGCTTGCAGCTGCCGCCCGGCCAGACCGGTGGCACCGAGCCCCCGATGCCTCCCCACCGCCCCGGCGACGGCCAGGGCTGGGGTCGCCCCGGCGAGGGTGGCCCGATGGGCCCGGGCATCACCGGCTGACCCCAGGAGGTCTCTGTGCCCCACCTACGCATCAGCGAGGCCGCCATCCTGCTCGGCGTCAGCGACGACACCGTGCGCCGCTGGATCGAGCAGGATCGGCTGAGCGTCGGGACCGACACGTCGGGGCGCAAGGTCGTGGACGGCGCCGAGCTCGCCGGTCTCGCCCAGCACCAGGCCGAGCAGTCGCGCCGCGACGAGCTCGACCGCATGGGCGGACGGTCGGCCCGCAACCACTTCACCGGCCTCGTCACGCGCATCGTCTCCGACACCGTGATGTCGCAGATCGAGCTCCAGGCCGGCCCGTTCCGCGTCGTGTCGCTGATCTCCACCGAGGCCGTCGACGAGCTCGGCCTGGAGGTCGGCTCCATCGCGACTGGCGTGGTGAAGGCCACCAACGTCACCATCGAGCGCGCATGAGCGTCCTCGTCCTCGGCGGTACGCGGGAGGCGCGCGACCTCGCCGCCCGCCTGGCCGACTCCGGCGTACGCGTCGTCTCGTCGCTGGCCGGCCGGGTCTCCAACCCGGCCCTGCCCGTCGGCGAGGTCCGCGTCGGCGGTTTCGGCGGCGTCGAGGGGATGCGTACCTATCTCGAGGCCGAGGGGGTCAGCGCCGTCGCCGACGCGACCCACCCGTTCGCCGCGACCATCTCCGCCAACGCCGTCGCCGCCTGCGGGGAGGCCGGCGTGCCCCTGGTCAGGCTCGTGCGTCCCGGCTGGGAGACCCGCGACGACGCGCGCGACTGGTTGTGGGTCGATGACATCTCGCAGGCGTGCGCGGCGATGGAGATGATGGGGGAGAGGCCCTTCCTCACCTCGGGGCGCCAGGGGCTCGAACACTTCGCCGCCTGGCGCGACCGGTGGGCGCTCGTCCGTGTCGTCGAGCCCCTGCCCGCGGACGCGTGGCCGGCGTGGACCGTGCTCACGACGCGCGGCCCGTTCGACTTCCAGTCGGAGCTGAAGCTCATGCGCGACCACGACATCGAGGTGCTGGTCACGAAGAACTCCGGGGGATCACTCACCGAGCCCAAGCTCGACGCGGCGGCCCGCCTCGGTGTGGGCGTGGTGATGGTACGCCGGCCCGTCGAGACGGCCGACGTGGTGGTGGGCACCGTCGACGAGGCCGTCACGAGGCTCGCGTGACGTTCTCCCGCCGGTCCCCGCTGGGCGGACGCCGCCCCACCCGCGACGAGCTCGCCGACTTCGTCGACGGCGGCATCGACGACGTCATCGCAGACGACGTGAAGCTGCTGGTCGTCGGCATCAACCCCGGCCTGTGGACCGCCGCGGTCAACGCGCCGTTCGCCCACCCCGGCAACCGGTTCTGGCCGTCGCTGGCCATGTCGGGGCTCATGCCCCACCGCGTGGACGCCTCCTGCGGCCTGTCCGACGAGGACCTGGCGGTGTTCACCGGCCGCGGGCTCGGCCTGACCAACCTCGTCGACCGGGCCACCGCCCGCGCCGACGAGCTGTCGGCCGACGAGCTGAGGGATGGGCGTAGGCGCCTCGAAGCCCTCGCCGCCGAGGTGAGGCCGAAGGTCATCGCGATCGTCGGCATCACGGCCTACCGCACGGCGTTCGGTGAGAAGAAGGCCGTGATGGGCAGGCAGGAACGGACGATCGCGGGTGCCGAGGTGTGGGTGCTCCCGCAGCCCAGCGGGCTCAACGCGCATGCGCCGCTGCCGGTGCTCGCCGACTGGTGGCGTCAGGTCGGGCAGGCGGCCGGGATCCCCCTGGAGGAGACCCAGCCGTGATCCACGTCGTCCTGGGGCTGCTGATGGTCCGCCCCATGAGCCAGTACGACCTGTTGAAGGCCTTCGAGCAGACGATCTCGTTGTTCTACAGCGCCAGCCCCGGCAGCATCCGTCGGGCCCTCGACCAGCTCGCCGCCGACGGGGCCATCGAGCCGCACGACGCCGAGGGTGGCCGGGGACGGCGGCCGTGGCGGATCACCGACGTCGGGCGCGCCCGGTTCCATGCGTGGATGTCCGCCGACGTGGGGGACGCGGGCGACCGGGAGGTCCTGGCCCGCCTGTTCTTCCTCGGTCACCTGGCGGCGGGGGAGCGCGCCATGGTCGCCGCCCGGGTCGTCACCGGCCTCGAGCGTGACCTCGCGCGCCTCGAGGCGCTCGCCCGGGAGGCGGATGCGCGCGAGGTCCCCGCCGAGCAGCAGGCGGTCTTCCGGTACCAGCGTGCGACGCTCGAGCTCGGCCTGCGCCAGGCGCGCGAGGCCGTGGCGTACGTCAGCGGTCTCGCCGAGCAGGACGGCTGAGCCACGCACCGAGCGCGATCAGCGCGCAGACCGGTGACCACACCCGCTCCGGCGCCGACGGGCTGATCGCATTCAGCACGGTGCCGCCGGCCATCAGCGCGGCGAGGGCGGTCAGCCCCACTCGGCGTACGCGGTCGCTGCCCACGTCGGTCGCCACGCCCAGGGTGAGCGCTGCGTACACACCTGCCGCTATGCCACTGGCGACGCGGAGGTGGGTGGGGAGGGTGCCGGGATGGGCGCCCCCGTACGAGGCCGCGCCCCACGGGGCGCCAGCCGCCAGGCCGAGCTGGAAGAGGCCGAGAGCGCCGCAGCCGCAGACGGCCGCACCACGCAGGATCGTTCGCATGTCTCAACTGTAGCAAAGACATGTCTATTAGACATATATGGTCGAGGGGGCGTGCTGAATCATCCGCGATCTGGCATCAGCCGACGGATTTCTGCGCCAAGGAGCGATCTGAGGATGATTCGGCACGCATCCCAGGGGTGTCAGCCCTTCAGCCGAGCGACTTCTTCATCCCCACGTGGCTCGGCACCCAGCCCGCACGCTCGTAGAACCGCTGCGCGTCCTCGCGCTGGCGGTCGGTCGTGAGCTGGGCCAGCGTGGCACCGTGCGAGGTGGCGTACTCCTCAGCCCATGCCAGGAACGCGCCACCCAGACCGCCGCCTCGGTGGGAGGCGGCCACGCGTACGCCCTCGATCTGCGCGCGCAGCGCGCCGCCGCGGGACATGTTCGGGATGAGCGAGACCTGCATCGTCGCGACGACCTCGTCGCCGTCGCGGACCACCGCCAGCGTCTGGCCCGGGTCGCGCTCGATGGCGCGGAACGCCCGCTCGTACGGGGCGAGGTCCGCCGACTCACGCCCCGCGCCCAGCGCGTCGTCGGTGAGCAGCGCGACGATCGCCGGGACGTCTTCGGCGGTCGCCTCTTCGACGGGCAGCTCGCGATCGCCGTGGGGGAGGGTGGCGAGTCTTCTGGCTCCTCGTCTCGCTGGCGCTCGCTCGGAGAGCGGGGTGGGGTCGGGCGCTCGCTCGGAGAGTGGGGTGGGGTCGGGCGCTCGCTGGGGGAGCGGGGTGGGGCGCGGGGTGCCGAGGTCGAGGGCGGCGACGGCCCCGATGATCGTCGTCGCGGGCGCCTCGATGCCGGCCTCCGCGCAGCGGTCGGCCAGGTCGGCCAAGGTGCCGCGGACCTCGCGCTGGTCGGGGTGGTCGGCGTTCTCTATGGTGATCGCGGGGGTGGCCGGGTCCATGCCCGCCTCCATCAGACGGGCGCACACCTCGGGCAGGCGCAGCACGCCCATCATGACCACCAACGTGGTCCGCGTACGCGCCAGCGCGTCCCAGTCCAGGTCGCAGCCCGGGTGCCCCGGTGCGAGATGGCCGGACACGACGGTGAAGCCCTGCGACAGGCCGCGGTGGGTGACGGGTACGCCGCCAGCGGCGGCCGCCGCGATCGACGACGAGATGCCGGGGATCTCACGAACCCGTACGCCCGCCTCCGCGCACGCCAGTGCCTCCTCGCCGCCGCGGCCGAAGACGTAGGGGTCGCCGCCCTTGAGCCGGACCACGTGGCGGCCGTGCCGGGCGTGCTCGACGAGCAGTGCGTTGATGGTGTCCTGCGGGGTGAACTCGCCGCGGGGGATCTTGCCGACCTCGATGAGCTCGCAGCCCGGGCGCGCGGCATCCAGCACCGACAGCGGTGCCAGCCGGTCGTAGAGGATCACGTCCGCGCGCCGGATCTCACGGAGCGCCTCGAGCGTGAGCAGTCGCTCGTCGCCCGGGCCGCCGCCGACGAGGACGACTTCGCCCTCCTCGTCTCGCTGGCGTTCGCTCGCAGAGCGGTGGTCGTGCTCGGGCTCGCTCGGACAGCGGTCGCTCGGGTTCATCGTGGTTCCTTCCCGGCCACGGCTGCGGCGAACCGTTGCGCGATCTGGGGGCACCCTGCCCAGTGCAGGTGCAGATAGCTGGCGTGGAGCGTCGACGAGCCTTGGGAGGACAGGGCATATCCGTCGGCGCGGCCGTCGAGCAGCCAGGCCGGGATATCGCCGGCGGCGGGCTCGATGGTGGTGCGGTGGAACTCGTGACCGACCACCCGCGTACCCGCCGGGCCGAGTAGCGTGTCCTGCGGGGCGACGGCCGTGCGGTAGCCGAGCGTGAGTCGAGCGCCCATGGCGCCGGTCGAGGGGAGCACGCCGGCCATGGCTTGGTCACCGAGGGCCCGGCCGAGATAGAGCATGCCCGCGCACTCGGCGACGGTGGGCAGGCCCGCGTGGATGCGGCTGCGGATGGAGGTGGTCAGGGCTGTGTTCGCGGCGAGCGCCTCGGCGTACACCTCGGGGAATCCGCCGCCCAGGTAGAGGCCCGCCGTGCCGTCGGGGAGGGCGCTGTCGGTCAGCGGGTCGAACTCGACGACCTCGCAGCCGGCGGCGCGCAGGAGTTCCTCGTTCTCGGCGTAGCGGAACGTGAACGCCCGACCGCCGGCGACTGCCACGACCGGCGCGCTGTCGGTCACGCGCGTCACCTCGGCGGTCGGACGCCACGGCTCGGTCACCAGCGGGGCGGCACGGCAAGCCAGCGCCTCAACCGCGGCCAAGTCGACCTCGGCGGCGATCTGGTCGGCGAGGTGGGTCATCACGTCGGCGGCTTCATCGCGCTCGGCGACGGGCACCAGGCCCAGGTGGCGAGAGGGTGCTGAGACGCCGGAGTCACGCGACAGGACGCCCAGGACGGGGACACCCACAGCCTCCATCGCGCTCGTCGCCTCGGCCGCGTGGCGTGGTGAGGCGGCCTTGTTCAGGATCACGCCCACGACCTCGACGTCTGGCTGGAACGTCGCCAGCCCATGCACCCATGCGGCCACCGTGCGGGATGTGTGGGAGATGTCGACCACGAGCAGGACCGGCGTACGCGTCAGCGTGGCCACGTGGGCCGTCGAGCCGAAGCCCTCACGCCCCAGCTGGCCGTCGAACAGGCCCATCACGCCCTCGATGATCGCGATGTCGGCGAGCTCGTCGTGCCGGTCCTCGACGCCGGCGTGGCAGGCCTGGTGTTCGAGTCGCGCGCCGTGCGCGAGCAGGGGGGCGATGCGGTCCTCGCCGCACATGACGGGGTCGAGGTTGCGGCCCGGACGACCGGTTGCGAGGCGGTGGTAACCCGGGTCGATGTAGTCCGGGCCGACCTTGAACCCGGCCACCTCGCTTCCGCGGCGCGCGAGTGCCGCCATGAGTCCCGACGCGATGGTCGTCTTGCCGTGGCCCGACGCGGGTGCGGCGACGACGAGCCGGGGGAGGTGCACCTCGTCGTGGGAGGCCATCAAGCGGCCTCGCGGTGCGTCCGCACGGCGTCGACCAGGCGATCGGCGGCGACCTCGTCGAGCGCGACGTGCTCGGCGGCGAGATGGGTGGCGAGCTGCCGCGCCAGACCCATGCGGAAGCGGCCGGTCTCGCAGTCGATCACCAGGCAGTCCACGTCCGTCTCACGCAGGTGGTCGGCGACCTGCTGGGCGCGCCTGACGGCGTCCGGGCCCGAGGTGGCCCGCCCGTCGGTGATCACGACGAGCAGCGCGCGGCGGCGCGGGTCACGGATGCGCTCCAGGCGCAGCGTCTCGGCGGCGGTCCACAGGCCTTCGGCCAGCGGCGTACGCCCACCGTGCGGCAGCTCCTCCAGCCGGCGCGCCGCCGCGTCGACCGACGACGTCGGCGGCAGCGCCAGCGTCGCCTCGTGGCCGCGGAACGTCACCAGGCCGATCTTGTCGCGGCGCTGATAAGCGTCCAGCAGCAGGCTCAACGTGGCCGTCTTCACCGCCTCCATGCGGGCGCGGGCCGCCATCGAGCCCGACGCGTCCACGCAGAACAGCACGAGGTTCGACTCGCGCCCCTCCGTGATCGCCCGGCGCAGGTCGGAGCGCCGGAACAGCAGGTGGGACGAGCGGCCGCGCGCGTACTGCTGTGGGGCCGCCGCCCGGATCGTCGCCGGCAGGTGCACCGGGCCCGAGCCCGGGGCGTCGGTGGAGCCGATGCGGCGCCCGCGCGAGGTGATCGCCCGGCTGCGGCGGCCCGCCTCGCCCTCGCCCACGCCGCGGGCGGTGAACAGGCGCGTGCGGAACGGCTGGTCGGCCCGGGCGACGCCCGCCGGGGCGATGATGGGTTGGTCGTCGCCCTGCGGCTGCGGCTCCGCGTCTTGACTGCGCTCCGCGTCTTGCCATGAGCTCGGCTCCTCGTCGCGCTGGCGCTGGCTCGGAGAGCGGGAAGGTTCGGTGTCCCTCGGCTCCTCGTCGCGCCGGCGCTCGCTCGGAGAGCGGGAAGGTTCGGTGTCGCTCGGCTCCTCGTCGCGCTGGCCCTCGCTGGGAGAGCGGTCGTCGTCGGGGGCGGGCGGATCGGGCTCGGGCTCGTCGTCCCCGAGAATCTGGTCGAGCAGGTCCTCGTCGAGGCCCGGGGCGTCGAACGGGTTGCGGCGACGGCGGTGCGGCAGCGACAGGCGGGCCGCCGCGCGGATGTCCTCGCGCGTCACGTCGGTGCGGCCGTGCCAGGCGGCGTGGGCCACGGCGGCGCGGGCGGTGACGATGTCGGCGCGCATTCCGTCCACGTCGAACGCCGCGCACACCTCGGCGATCTTGGTCAGCGCGGCGGCGGACAAGCGTACCGAAGCCAGCGTCTCCTGCGCGGCGACGATCCGCGTACGCAGGTCCTCCTGCTCGGCGGCGAAGCGTGCCGCGAAGCCCGCCGGATCGGCGTCGAAGGCGAGCCGGCGGCGTACCACTTCGGCACGCAGCCCGGGGTCGCGCGGCGCGGCGACCTCGACGGTCAGGCCGAATCGGTCAAGCAGCTGCGGGCGCAGCTCGCCCTCCTCGGGGTTCATGGTGCCGACCAGCACCATGCGGGCGGCGTGGGAGACCGAGACACCGTCACGCTCGACGGTCGCGCGCCCCATCGCGGCCGCGTCGAGGAGCAGGTCGACCAGGTGGTCGTGGAGGAGGTTCACCTCGTCGACGTAGAGGATGCCGCGGTTCGCACCCGCCAGCAGTCCCGGATCGAACGCCGTCTGGCCGGAGCCCAGCGCCTTCTCGAGGTCGAGCGAGCCGATGACGCGGTCCTCCGTGGCGCCGACGGGCAGCTCGACCAGGCGCGCGGCACGCGTCGCCGTCCTGCCGTCGGAGGGGTGGGGTCCGTCCGGGCAGCTCGGGTCGGGTCGCGTCGGGTCGCAGCCGAACCGGCACCCGGCCACGACGCGCTGCTCGGGCAGCAGCTCGGCCAGCGCGCGGACCATGGTCGACTTCGCGGTGCCCTTCTCGCCGCGGACGAGCACGCCGCCCACCTCGGGGGAGACCGTGGTCAGGACCAGGGCCAGGGCCATGTCGTCGGATCCGACGACGGCGGCGAACGGGAAACCGACGGTCTTGGTCGGCGTCTCGGCAGTGCTCACAGTGTCCTCCTCACGGGTCCGCGCCCGAGGTAGTCGGTCGGTGAGGGCAGGAGACGACCTGGCTTCGGGCTGACGCCCTTCACAGTGGCGGGACCGCTCCGGATTCGCACCGGATTCCTCCCCGTCCTCGTCCGCGATCATCCCACCGTGGTGGGCAGGCTGTCGACCACGAGCGAGCCGCGGGCACGAACGGCTATCGTCTGCCGCGTGATCGATGTCGTGGGAGTGGGGGCCGACGGGCTGTCAGGGCTCCCTGCCCCCACCCGCGCCCTGGTCGACTCGGCGGAGGTCGTCATCGCCGCCGAACGCCTCGCCGAGGGTCTGCCCGCCCACGTCGACGTACGCCCCTGGCCGTCGCCGATGCGCACCGGGCTGCCGGCGCTGCTGGCCGAGCTCGCCGGTCGTCGCGTCGTAGCGCTCGCCTCGGGCGACCCGTTCGTCGCCGGTGCCGGCGGCACGCTCGTCGACCTGCTTGGCCCCGAGGGTGTACGCGTCCACCCGGCTGTGTCGTCGGTGGCGCTGGCCCGGGCCCGCATGGGCTGGCCGTCCGACAGCTGCACCGTCGTCCGCCTCCGTGGCCGCGACCTCACGCCGCTGCGCCGCGAGATGGCCCCCGGCGTACGCCTCATCGTGCTGTCGGGCGACGCGGAGTCGCCGTCGGAGGTCGCCGCGATCCTGACCGTCGCCGGCTTCGGTGGGTCGACCCTGACCCTGCTCGGCGACCTGGGCGCCAACACCGAGAGCCGCGCGACCTGTCGCGCCGACGAATTCGCGCTCGCCGCCCCGCGGCTCAACCTGGTCTGCGTCGAGGTCGCGGGCCGTCCCGCGCCGGTGGGATCGCGTACGCCGGGCCTGCCCGACGACGCCTACAGCACGACCCGCGGCCAGCTCACCAAGCGGCACGTACGCGCGACCGCGCTGGCGATGCTCGCCCCGCAGCCCGGCGAGCTGTTGTGGGATCTCGGCACCGGGTCGGGATCCGTCGCGATCGAGTGGGCCCGCTCCCACCCGACGTGCCGGGCGCTCGCCGTCGAGCGCGACCCGCAGCGCGCCGCGCTCGCCCACGACAACGCCGCCCGCCTCGGCGCGGTCGGCGTGGAGGTCGTCGAGGGTGAGTCCGCCGAGGTCGTCGGCGGGCTGGCCACCCCAGATGCCGTGTTCATCGGCGGGGGCGTGACGCGTGACCTCATCGACGCCACCTGGGCGGCGCTTCGCCCCGGCGGCCGGATCGTCGTCCACGCGGTGACCCTCGAGACCCAGGCCCTGCTCCTCGCCGCCCGCAGCGACCTCGGCGGCGACATGTTCGAGATCGCGGTCCGCGAGGCCGAGCCCATCGGCCGCTACACCGGGTGGGCGAGCGCCCGTCCCGTCCACCAGTGGGTCGCCCACAAGCCCATCACCTCACAGGAGTCGCAGTGACCGTCCACTTCATCGGCGCCGGGCCCGGCGCGGCCGACCTCATCACGGTGCGTGCGGCCAGGCTCATCAGCGAGTCGCAGGTGTGCGTCTACGCCGGCACCTATCTCGACGACGAGGTCCTCTCGCACTGCCCCGAGGGCGTCGAGCTCGTCGACTCCCAGAAGCTCGACCTCGACCAGATCACCGAGGTCCTCGTCCGTGCCCATGCCCAGGGCAAGGATGTCGCCCGCCTGTGCTCGGGCGACCCGTCGATCTATTCCGCCGTCGCCGAGCAGTCCCGCCGCCTCGATCGGGCCGGTGTCCCGTGGGACGTCACACCGGGCGTGCCAGCGTACGCCGCCGCCGCGGCCCTGGTCGGGCGCGAGTTGACCGTGCCCGAGGTGGCCCAATCGATCGTGCTGACACGCGCCCAGGCCGCGTCGACGAAGATGCCCGACACCGAGGCGCTGGAGAACTTCGCGGCGACGCGGGCGACGCTGGTGCTGCACCTAGCGATCCGGCGTACGCGCGAGCTCGCCGAGCGGCTTGTGCAGTTCTACGGCGAGGCCTGCCCGGTGGTCGTCGTCGCCAACGCCTCGCAGCCGACGCAGCAGATCTTGCGCGGCACGCTCGCCGACATCGGTGCCCAGGTCGAGGACGCCGGCCTGCGCCAGGCTGCGGTGATCATGGTCGGTGAGGCGCTGCGCGCCGAGGACTTCGTCGAGTCCCATCTGTACGGCAAGCGCTGCAGGCCCGCACCCCCGCGCTCGGCCAGCGGGGCAGCCGCCCCTTGAGACCGCGCAGCTGTTCCGGGGTTGGGCAAGGGTCCGGGCTGGGTCATCGGGAAGTCTTCCAGGAACAGTTCGAGTCATCTTTGGGCCGTGCTGAATCAGCTGAAAGTTGGTGTGAACCACCCGGATTCGACGGGTTCCGCGCAACTTTTTGTTGATTAGGCACGCCGCCAGTTGGCTAGGGTGCAGGTGTGGACGTCGACGAGGTGCTGGCGTTGCGGCTCGCCGCGCAGGGACTGACCGGACCGGACTTCGGCTCGGTGACCGAGGCGGTGCAGGCATCGCTCGCGCGGCAGGCCCAGGACGCCCCGCTGGCGCGGTGGTCGCTGGCCCAGCGCGTGGAGGGGACCCCGACCGACTCCCAGGTGCTCGACGCGCTGTCGACGGGTGAGGTGGTGCGGACGCACGTGCTGCGACCCACGTGGCACTGGGTGGCTGCCGCCGACCTGCGCTGGCTGATCGCCCTGACGGGACCAAAGATCGTGTCCGGCAACCGCACCCGGCACCGCCAGCTCGGCGTCGACGACCAGGTCCGTGCGGCGTCCGCGCAGGTGTTGCGCCGGGCACTGGCCGGCGCACAGCTGACCCGCAAGGAGCTCGCGCCGCTGCTGCCCACGACCGACTTCCCCCAGCAGGGCCAGGTCGTCGGCCACCTGCTGATGCTCGCCGAGGTCGAGGGGGTCATCTGCTCCGGTGCCCCGCGCGCCGGTGAGCACACGTACGCGCTGGTCGACGACGTCGTCGCGGAGTCGAGCGGACCCGAGGACCCGGTTGCCGAGCTGGTGAGCCGCTTCGTCCACGGGCACGGGCCCACGTCGGTCAAGGACCTCACGCGCTGGTGCAACGTCGCCGCCGGACCGCTGCGGAAGGCGCTCGACAACGGCGGATTCGCCACCGCGACCGTCGACGGCGTGGACCTGTGGTGGGACGCGGGTCTCCAGACACACGGGTTGGAGGGGGAGTGGCTCCTGCCGACCTTCGACGAGGCGTACCTGTCCCACGACCGGCCACGGTTCGCCCGGCTGCAGGGGCACCGGATGGACGACAGACACTTCAACGCGGCCGAGGCCGGCTGGGGGTATGTGGTGGTCGACGGCATCGACGTGGGCATGTTCCGCCGGCGCGCGACGAGGACGCGGGCGACGGTCGAGCTCCACCTGGGCACCGGCATCGGCAGGGCGCGCCGCGAGCGTGCCCTTGCCGCGGCCGAGCGGCTGGGGGACTTCCTCGAGCGGCCCACCGAGGTGACCGTGTCCTGATACCGGGCGTGGGACGATCTCTGGATGGGCACACGTGTTGGGAGCCGACTCGAGCGATGGGACCGGTTGGCGGCCGCCCCACTCATGGCGGCAGCGCTGGCGTTCCTCGTCGCGTATGCGGTACCGATCATCCGGCCGGACCTCGCCCACCCGGTGTGGGAGTGGCTGACCTGGGGGACGTGGGCGCTGTTCGCACTCGACTACCTAGTGCGTCTGGCGTTGGCCCAGGACCGCAGGCAGTTCGTGCGTACCCATCCGCTCGACCTGGTCCTCATCGTCCTCCCGCTGCTGAGGCCGCTGCGCATGCTGCGGATGGTCACCCTGCTGGTCTTCCTGCAGCGCCACGCGGCTGTCCACCTGCGCGGCAAGGTGGTCATCTACCTCGTCGGTGCCTCGACGCTGCTGGGATTCTGTGCCTCGCTGGCGGTGCTCGATGCCGAACGCGGCCACCCCGACGCGACGATCCTGAACCTCGGTGACGCCCTGTGGTGGGCCCTCACGACGATGACGACCGTCGGCTACGGAGATCTCCATCCGGTCACGGGGGTGGGCCGGCTCGTCGGCGCGACGCTGATGGTCGGCGGCATCGCCATCCTCGGCACGGTGACGGCGACGATCGGGTCGTGGCTCGTCGACCGCGTCCGCGAGGAGAACGAGCGCGAGAACGTGCGCGACGACCGGCTGCGTGCCGAGCTGGTCGAGATCAACCGGAGGCTCGACGACCTGGACCGGGATCGGGCACGAACCAGCCGAAGCGGTGATGCATCGTGCGGATGCCGATCAACGACAGGGCTGGCTTGATCCAGATGTGGGGGCCGAACCGGTAGTCGTCGCCGCGGACGAGCCGCTCGGCGAGATCGGGCCGGTAGCGCCACAGGTAGCGGCGTCCCATCTCGGCGTGGACCGAGTTCGACACGATCTTGATCCGGTCGACGTCCTCGAGGAACGGGATGGCGTTGCGGATGTTCTCGCCGGTGTCGAGGCTCGTGCGGTCGCGGAACACCGGGCCCGTGTGGCCAAGCTTCACGAGGTAGTCGGCCATCAGGTCCGCCTCGGGGATCGGATAGCCGGTCGGGCCGCCGCACAGCACCAGCCGCGTGTCCGGGCCGGACATCGACCGCAGGCCAGCGCGTACGCGCGCCTTCATGACCGGGTTGATGACCCGGCGGCGGTTCTTGAACCCCAGGACCACCACCGCCTCGGCGTCCCCGGGGCCGGGGTTGTTCCCGAGGAAGCGACGGGACGCGCGCCAGTGGACCCACTCGCCCCACGCCATCACCCCGGCGTACGCCGCCGCCAGCACCAGTGGACGCCTCATGCGCCCCACCCCTTCCTGTTGCGGACCCAAGATGTCGACGCGGACCGTGCACGGCCCGCAGCAACATTCTCGGTCGGCAACGCGGCGGCGGGGGAGGCGGGTCACTCCGCGACGGCGTCGTCGATGGCGGCGAAGACCTCGTCGAGGTCGCGTGGACGCAGGTCGGGCGGCAGGATCCCGCGGGCGGCCAGGCGCACGCCGAGCTCGAGCGGCCACGGGCGGTGCAGGCGCGCGGCGGTCAGCAGGTCGGCCCGGTTGAGCACGTCGGTCGCCTCGCCGACCACGACACCGCCCCCGTGCACGACGGCGACGTGCGTCGCCCACGACAACGCGAGGTCGACGTCATGCGTGGACATGACCACGGTGGTGCCGAAGGTCTCCAGTCGGCGCAGCGCCTCCACGACCTCTCGTACGCCGGCCGGGTCGAGCCCGGAGGTGGGCTCGTCCAGCAGGAGTACGCCCGGCCGCATCGCCACCGCCCCGGCGATCGCCGCACGCTTGCGCTCGCCGTAGGACAGCTGGTGGGTGGGGCGCCCGCGCAGGTGCTCGATCGCCAGCGCGGCGAGCGCCTCGTCGACGCGGTTCTGCACCTCGGCCTCGGGCAGGCCGAGGTTCAGCGGCCCGAACGACACGTCGGCCGCCACGTCGGCGGAGAACAGTTGGTCGTCGGGGTCCTGCAGCACGAGCTGGACGCGGCGGCGGTGCTCGCGCAGGCCCCTGCGGTCGTACGCCACCGGCTGACCGTCGACCAGCACCCGCCCGCCCGACGGGCGGTGTGCGCCGGACAGCACGCGCAGGAGGGTGGTCTTGCCCGACCCGTTGGCTCCGACGAGGGCCACACGCTGTCCGGGCTCGATCGCCAGCGTCGCCCCGCCGAGCACCCGGTGGTCGTCGTAGACGGCCTCGACGGCTTCGGCCTCCAACCTCATGGGGCCACCGCCGGCACGCAGGCGACGGCGGCCAGCGCCACGACGATCGCGACAGCCGTCGCTTCGAACAGCGCGGAACGGGGGTGGGGCACGGCGAGCGTACGCAACGCCCCGTCGAACCCGCGGCCGGCGAGCCCGTCCTCCATGCGGCGGGCGCGGTCCCACGACCGGACGAGCACGGCCGAGGCCAGCAGTCCGGTGCTGTGCCACGAGCAGGCGAACCCGTCGTAGCCGAGGCGGCCGGCCTGCGAGGCCCGCACGGTGTCGGCGACGTCGGCGAGCACGAACAGCAGCCGGTAGGTCAACGACGCGACCTCGACGAGCGGGTCGGGTATGCGCGCCCGGCGCAGCGCCTCCAGCAGGTCGACCATCGGCGTCGTGCAGGCCAGCAGCAGCACCGCCGCGGTGCCCGCGAGCGCACGGGCGGCGACGTGCATGGCGGACGCCAGCGTCGCGGGTGTCACCGAGAACAACCAGGCCGACCACAGCGCGTCCGGGCCGGGGCGGCCCACCGAGACCGCGATCGAGGCCACGCCGATGGCTATGAACACCAGCGGCGCGGCCATCGCCCGCGCGTACAGGGGGGCGGGCACGCGCGCCCAGACCAGCGCCGCCACCAGGGTGACGGCGAGGACGGCCAGCGCACCCGGCCAGTGCGGCGCGGCCAGCGCCACGCTGAGGAGGCCCAGGCAGAGCAGGGCCTTGTCGCCGACCGAACGGGTACGCCAGGGGCTGGACCAGGCCGCCCGGTCGACGGCGGGTGCGGCCATCAGTCCTCGACGCGCTCGGCCACGGGCGCCTCGTCCTCGCGGCGGGTGGTGATGCTGCGCTGCTGCAGGCGGCCGATGACGTAGCCGAAGGCGCCGGCACCCAACGCCGCCTGGAGGGCGAAGAGGCCCGACTCGACCTCGCTGCTGCCCGGTTCGAAGATCGGCTCGAACCAGGCCGTCGCGCCGTGGTCGGTCTCGAGGACCTCGACGGCCTTGGCGTCGGTGCCGCCGAAGGCCTCGTCGCCCTCGCCGGTCGGGCGGGGCGCGATGTAGAGCGGGATGACGAAGATCGCGACGAGCGCGGCGATCAGCAGGCCCGTGACCCACGGGTTCAGGCGGCGCGGCTCAGACATGGGCGTCCTCCTTGGCCTCGGTCTTCGGCTGCGGCAGGAAGCCCAGCGCCTTCAGCTCGGGGCGGGCGATCTGGCCGAGCGCGCGGAACAGCAGCACGCCGAGCACACCCTCGGCCAGCGCCAGTGGGATCTGCGTCAGCGCGAACAGCGACAGGAACTTCACCAGGGAGCCGGCCAGGCCGGTCGTCGGATCGGGGTACGCCAGCGCGAGCTGGAACGAGGTCATGCAGTAGGTCGCGAGGTCGGCGACCGCCATGGTGACGAAGATGCCGACCATCTCGGGAGCGCGCAGCGTCCGGCACAGCCTCCAGACGGCATAGCCGGCCCAGGGGCCGGCCACGCCCATGGAGAACAGGTTGGCGCCGAGCGTGGTCAGGCCGCCATGGGCGAGCAGCAGGGCCTGGAACAGCAGCACGATCGTGCACAGGAACGCCATGACGGGCGGCCGGAACAGGATCGCGCCGGCACCGGTGCCGGTCGGGTGGCTCGACGAGCCGGTGACCGACGGCATCTTGATGGCCGACAGCACGAACGTGAACGCCCCCGCGGCGCCCAGCAGCAGGCGCGACTCGGGGTGCTCCTTCGACAGGCGGATGACGTCACGGGCGCCGTGGATGACGAACGGGGCCGACGCGACGGCCCAGGCGGCGGCGTGGAGCGGGGGAAGGAACCCCTCGGCGATGTGCATGGTGCACGGTCCTTCCTCGGGATTGCGCGTCCCGATCGAACGGTTCCCGACGGGTCGAGTTCCTGACTCACGTCCCTGGCGTCGGGGCGTTCACAGTGGCGCGACCGTGCCGGACTCTCACCGGCTTCCTCGCGTCCCGTCGGGGTTGGTCCTGTCATCCTGCCACGGGGAGGCCGTCGGCGCACGTGCCCGTCAGAGGACGAACCGCGGCGTCCACACCTGTCCGGCGCCCGTGATCCGGGTCGCGGACGCGCCGATCATCACCAGGCACTTCATGTCGACCGTCTCTGGGTCGAGGTCGGCCAGCGTGGTGACAGTCAGCGACTCCTCGGCCCTGCCGACGTCGCGGCCGACGACGACCACGGTGTCGGGGTCGCGCACCTCGAGCAGGACGGCCCGCGCGTCGGCCAGCTGGGTGGGGCGTGCCCGCGAGCGCGGGTTGTAGATCGCGATCACCAGGTCGGCGAGCGCGGCGTGGCGCAACCGGTCGGCGACGACGTCCCACGGCTTGAGCCGGTCCGACAGCGAGATGACGGCGAAGTCGGCACCCATCGGGGCGCCGGCCTTCGCCGCGACGACCTGGAACGCCGACAGGCCGGGCAGGACGTGGACGTCGACCTCGGCGTACGCCGCGTCCTCGGCGACGGCGGCCTCGTGGGCCTCGAAGACCGCGGATGCCATGCCGAACACGCCGGCGTCACCGCCCGACACCACCGCGACCCGGGCGCCCGTGCGGGCCAGGTCGAGGGCCTCCCGGGCGCGGTCGACCTCGACGGTGTTGCCGGAGGGGTGGCGCTCGAGGCCGGGTCGCTGCGGGACCCGCTCGACGTAGGGGGCGTAGCCGAAGACGTGCTCGACCTGGGCGAGCTCCTGGGCGACCTCGGGGGTGATCCAGCGGTCGGGGCCGGGGCCGAGCCCGATGACGGTGAGGGCTCCTCTTCTCGCTGCGCTCGCTCGGAGAGCGGGGGTGGGGGAGTCGCTCGCTCGGCCCGCGGCGTCCGCGCGGCGGTCCCGGCCGGGGACGACGATCATGGAGAAGTACGGGACGTCGGCCGGGTCGATCCCGGCCACCGGCAGGACGCGCTCGGCGTCCCACGTGGCGCGCTCGACGTAGACCGCGTCGTCGAGGCGACCCGCCTGGTGCAGGGCCTCGCGTACGCCGGGGAACGTGCGACCGAGCTTCATGATCACCGCGGCATCGCTCTGGGCCAGGCGCCAGGCGAGCTCGGGCACCGGCAGCGTGCCTGGCAGGATCGTGACGACGTCCTCGTGGCGTGACAGCGCCGTGGCCGCGGCGGCGGTGGCGCCCTGGACCGACGTCACCCCGGCGACGACCTGCGGGTCGTGGGCGGCCAGCCGGTCGTGCAGGTACATCGAGGTGGAGTAGAACAGCGGGTCGCCCTCAGCGAGCACGACGACCGAGCGGCCGGCCTCGAGATGGGCGGACAGCCGCGCGGCGGAGGTGTCGTAGAACTCGTCCATCGCGCCGTAGTAGCCGCCGGGATGGTCGGTCGTGCCCGTCGTCACCGGGTACTGCAGCAGCTCCTCGGTCACTCCTTCGGAGAACAGCCCGGCGGCGATCTCGCGCGCGTTGGATCGGCCCTTCGGCCCGGCGAAGAAGGCCACGACGTCGGCCGCGCCGATCAGGCGGGCGGCCTTGAGCGTGACGAGCTCGGGGTCGCCGGGGCCGACACCGACGAACGCCAGCCGGCTCACGCCGGCATCTCGTTCTCGCGGGCGAGCGCGTTGATCGCCGAGGCGGCCATGGCCGAGCCGCCGCGGCGGCCGCGTACGACGAGCCAGGGCAGGTCGAGGTCGTTGGCGGCGAGCGCCTCCTTCGACTCGGCCGAACCGACGAAGCCGACGGGTACGCCGATCACCGCTGCCGGGCGGGGACCGCCGTCGGCGACGAGCTCGAGGAGGTGGAACAGGGCGGTGGGGGCGTTGCCGATGGCGACGACCGAACCCTCGATCGCCTCGCCCCACAGCGACACGGCGGCGGCGGAGCGGGTCGTGCCCCACTTCTTCGCCAGCTCGGGTACGCGGGGGTCGCCGAGGAGGTTGCGCACCTCGTTGTCGGCGGGGAGGCGCTTGCGCGTGATGCCGGAGGTGATCATGGTCGCGTCGGTGAGGATCGGCGCGCCCGCCCGCAGCGCCTCGCGTGCGGCGGGGACCAGGCGCGGGTGCATGACGATCTCGGACGCGATCGCCGGGTCGCCCGCCGCGTGGATGATGCGGACCGCCACCGTGGCCTGGTCGGGGTCGAAGGCCGACAGGTCGGCCTCCTCGCGGATCATCGCGAACGAACGCCGATAGATTTCGGCGCCGTCGGTCTCGTACTCAAAGCGACGGGTCGGGCGGTTCATGCCTCGGATTGTTCCACGGCGGCGAGCACCGCGTCGGCATCCCGCGGTGCCACGAGGTCGTGGTGGTCGCGGCGGGGTGCGCCGCAGCGGCGGTCGCAGCCCGACAGGTGAATCGGCAGGCGCGGGGCACGACCGAGCCGTTCGACGACCTCGCGGGCCATCGGCAACGTCGCGATCGCCGACCGGCGGCAGCCGGGCAGGCCCGTGCACGCCGAGATGGACGACCACGGGTCGCACGCCTCGACCGCGAACCCGGCGGCGGCCAGCGCGGCGGTGCGGCGCGCGCCGTCGGGGACGACCAGCGAGCGCCACGGGGTGACGACGACCTCGTCGGTCGCCGCGTCGAGCGCGTCCAGCATCGGCAGCGTGAGATGGGCCAGCGGGACGCCGACCACGAGGTGGCCGTCGACCTCGCCCGGGCGCGGCTGGGGGCCGGCGACCACGGCATCGAGCTTGTCGAGGTCGGGGTGCTGCAGCGGCTCGGGCAGCTCGCGGACGTGCCAGGGTGTCGGGCTGAGGAGTACGCGGGTCTGCTGGAACGCGCGGGCCAGCGCGATCACCGCGGCGGGGGCGTCGTGCAGCGCGACGCGCAGGCCGAGGTCGTGGCCGCGCTGGCGTATCTCGGCCCGGGTGGGCGAGGCGACGACGACGGCGAGGTCGAACGGTTCGGTGACCATGTCGCCGCGGCCGTCGTCGACGGCGAACAGCATGCGGCCGGGCAGCCCGGCGAGCAGGGGGTCGGCGCACAGCAGGCGATCGATCTCGGCGACGACCGGGCGCACGTCGGCCAGCCCGCCCGAGAGGCCGGTCAGCGGCGAGCACACGATGTTGCGCACGCGCTCGTGGCTCGTGGAGGGGACCAGGCCCGTCGCGAGGACTGCGGCCTCGACGGCGGCGGGCACGGGGTCGGGCAGCGCGCGGACCTGCAGGTTGCCGCGCGAGGTGAGCTGGACGAAGCCGCTGGGCGACAGCGAGGCGAGCGTACGCAGCACCGCGACGGAGACACGCCCGCCGGGCGCGCGCAGCCGGATGATGGCGCCGTCCTCGGCGGAGAAGGGCTTCAGGATGCCTGGGCACAGGTCGTCGCGACCGCGGTCGATGGACGGTTCGGGCATGAGCGGCACTCTACGACGCAGAGTCGTAGCAAGGTCAACCCCGCACAGCTTCACCTGCCCGCTAGGGTGACGCACGTCGTCGGCAGGAACCCGGTGAGAGCCCGGGACGGTCCCGCCACTGTGACCCGCGTACGCGGGGAGTCAGGAACTGCAGCGACACCTTCCATCCGCCCACCACGGGACGAGGATCCCGCGAGGAGAGCCATGACGAACATCTGCCTGCTGTCGACCTCCGACACCGACCTGCTGTCGGCCCGCGCGTCCGACGCCGACTTCACGTACGCCAACCCCACCCGGGTCGGCCCCGAGAAGCTCGCCACGCTGCTCGAGGGTGCCGACCTCGTGGTGTTCCGCTTCCTCGGGTCGGTGCAGGCGCTGCCCGAGACGTTCCAGCAGGTCAAGGAGTCCGGTCGCCCGCTGGTCGTGCTCGGCGGCGAGCAGCTGCCCGATGCGTCGCTCATGGAGCTGTCGACCGTGCCGGTGAACGTGGCCGCCCAGGCCCATCTCTACCTCGCGCAGGGCGGTCAGGAGAACCTCCGCAACGTCCACGCGTTCCTGTCCGACACGGTGCTGCTCACCGGCGATGGCTTCGAGCCGGTCGCGGAGCAGCCGCTGTGGGGCGTGCTGGGGGATGCGCCTGCGGCGCAGGGCCCTGGGGCTGGGTCCGCGGCTGGGGCTGAGGCCCCCCAGCTCGCCTCGGGCCAACCGCCCGCCCTCCGCAAGCTCCGGGCGGGGGCCGGGCCCATCCACGGCCCTTCGGCGACCGGTGGGCCTCAGCCCCAGTCGCTCACCGAGGAAGCGCCAGCTCCTGCCACCACTGACGTCCGGCCGCGTGTGGCCGTGCTTTTCTACCGGGCGCAGCACTCGGCGGGGAACACCGCGTACGTCGAGGCGCTCGCCGACGCTATCGACGCCGCCGGGGGAGTGGGCGTACCCGTCTTCGCGACCTCGCTGCGTGATGCGCCCGAGGACCTCCTGGAGCACCTGGGCACCTACGACGCGCTCGTGACGACAGTGCTGGCCGCGGGCGGCACGAAGCCCGCATCGGCACAGGCCGGCGGCGACGACGAGGGCTGGGACGTCCGCGCGCTCGCCGCGCTCGATGTGCCGATCCTGCAGGCGCTGTGCCTGACGTGGGACCGCGCGTCGTGGGAGGAGTCCGACGACGGCATGAGCCCGCTCGACGTCGCCACGCAGGTCGCCGTGCCCGAGTTCGACGGGCGCATCATCGGCGTACCCATCTCGTTCAAGGAGACCGACGCCGACGGGCTGCCGCACTACGAGCCGGATGCCGAGCGCTGCCGCCGCATGGCCGAGCTCGCCGTCAACCACGCGCGCCTGCGCCACGTCCCCGCCGCGGAGCGGAAGATTGCGATCGTCCTGTCGGCCTATCCGACCAAGCACTCCCGCATCGGCAACGCCGTGGGCCTCGACACGCCCGTGTCGCTGATCCGCCTGCTGCGCGCGATGCGTGAGGCCGGCTACGACCTCGGCGAGCCCGGTGACATCCCCGGCACCGGGGACATCGACCCGGTCGAGGGTGAGGCAGAGGACACGACCCGGGGCAACGCCCTCATCCACGGCCTCATCGAGGCCGGCGGCCAGGACCCCGAATGGCTCACGTCGGGCCAACTCGCGGGCCAGCCCGTCCGCATCCCCGCCGCGACCTACCGCGAGTGGCTCGCCGAGCTGCCCGCCGACCTCGTGGAGGCCGTGACCGAGGCGTGGGGCGAGGCCCCCGGCGAGCTGTTCGTCGACACCACCCACGAACCGGCGGGCGAGATCGTCGCCGCGACCCTGCGTGCCGGCAACGTCGTCATCCTCGTGCAGCCGCCCCGCGGCTTCGGCGAGAACCCGATCGCGATCTACCACGACCCCGACCTGGCGCCCACGCACCATTACCTCGCGACCTACCGCTGGATCGAGAAGGAGTTCGGCGCCCACGCGATCGTCCACATGGGCAAGCACGGCAACCTCGAGTGGCTGCCCGGCAAGAACCTCGCCATGTCCGCCGGCTGCGGCACCGACGCCGCCCTCGGCTCCGTCCCGCTGGTCTATCCCTTCCTCATCAACGACCCGGGCGAGGGCACGCAGGCCAAGCGCCGCGCCCACGCGACGATCGTCGACCACCTCGTCCCGCCGATGGCGCGCGCCGAGTCCTACGGCGACATGAACCGGCTGGAGCAGCTGCTCGACGAGTACGGCAACGTGTCGGCGATGGACCCGGCCAAGGCGCCGGCGCTGCGGCAGGAGATCTGGACGCTGATCCAGGCCGCGAAGATGGACCACGACCTCGGTCTGTCGGAGCGTCCCGACGACGAGGAGTTCGACGAGTTCATCATGCACGTCGACGGCTGGCTCTGCGAAGTCAAGGACGTCCAGATCCGCGACGGCCTGCACGTGCTCGCCCAGGCCCCCGAGGGCGACGAGCTGGTCAACCTCGTGCTCGCGATCCTGCGCTCGAACCAGGTCTTCGGCGGTTCGTCCGACGGCATCCCCGGCCTGCGTGCGGCGCTCGGCCTGAACGAGGGAACCGGTCTTCGAGCGAGCGCCAGCGAGACGAGGAGCACGGTCGACACCGACGCCATCGAGGAGCAGGCCCGCGCACTGGTCGAGGCTCTCGCCGCCCGCGGCTTCGACCCTGCCGCCGTCGACGAGGTGTGCGCCGACCTGCCCGACGGGGCCGACGGGGCCGGTGTACGCGCGTCCCTGACGTTTGCCTGCACCGAGGTCGTGCCGCGCCTGAAGAAGACCTCCGACGAGCTGGCGGCGGTGCTGCACGCGCTCGACGGCGGCTACATCCCGGCCGGGCCATCGGGCTCGCCGCTGCGCGGTCTGGTCAACGTGCTGCCGTCGGGTCGCAACTTCTACTCGGTCGACCCCAAGGCGATCCCGTCGCGGCTGGCGTACGAGACCGGCCGCGCGATGGCCGACTCGCTCGTCGCGCGCTACGTGGAGGAGACCGGTGAACACCCGCGCTCGGTCGGCCTGTCGGTCTGGGGCACGTCGGCGATGCGTACCTCCGGCGACGACATCGCCGAGGTGCTGGCCCTCATGGGTGTCGTTCCCGTGTGGGACGAGGCGTCGCGCCGCATCACCGGCCTGGAGGTCGTCCCGCTCACCGAACTCGGCCGCCCGCGCATCGACGTGACCGTGCGCATCTCGGGCTTCTTCCGCGACGCGTTCCCGCACGTGCTGACGCTGCTCGACGACGCCGTACGCCTGGTCGCCGGCCTCGACGAGCCCGCCGACCAGAACTTCGTGCGCGCCAATGCGCAGGCCGACCTCGCCGAGCACGGCGACGAACGCCGCTCCACCACGCGCATCTTCGGCTCCAAGCCGGGCTCCTACGGGGCAGGCATCCTGCCGCTGGTCGAGGCCGGGAACTGGCGTACCGACGCCGACCTCGCCGAGGTGTACGCCACGTGGGGCGGCTTCGCGTACGGCCGTGACCTCGACGGCGTGCCCGCCCGCGAGACGATGGAGCACAACTACAGGCGCATTCAGGTCGCGGCGAAGAACATCGACACCCGCGAGCACGACATCGCCGACTCTGACGACTACTACCAGTACCACGGCGGCATGGTCGCGATGGTGCGCTCGCTGACCGGCGAGGCGCCCAAGGCGTACGTGGGTGACTCGACCACGCCCGACGCGGTGAAGACGCGCACGCTGCAGGAGGAGACCAACCGCGTCTTCCGTGCGCGCGTGGTGAACCCGCGCTGGATCGCGGCGATGCAGAAGCACGGCTACAAGGGCGCGTTCGAGCTCGCCGCGACCGTCGACTATCTGTTCGGGTTCGACGCCACGACCGGCGTGGTGCCCGACTGGATGTACGAGCAGCTCGCCCAGTCGTATGTGCTCGACGAAACAAACCAGCAGTTCATGAAGGACGCCAACCCGTGGGCACTGCGCGGCATCATCGAGAAGCTCCACGAGGCCGCCGAGCGCGAGCTGTGGGAGCAGCCTGACCCCGAGCTGATGGCGCAGATGCAGCAGGTCTACCTCGACGTCGAGGGCGATCTGGAGGAGTGAGAACGATCACGCCCTCAGCGTCGAGGCCAGCGCGCGGCCCAGCACCCCGCGCTGGCGCTCCGGCGGGTAGTCCTCCGGGCGGTGGACGGCGGCCAGTGTGAGCCCGTCGACCGCGGCGGCCAGCACCTCGGCGGCGTCGTGGTCGGCGCCGACGTGCCGGGTGACGAGCCGGGCCAGTTCGCGCGGCCCCTCGAGGAGCTCGGTCGCATAGGGACGCAGGTGCGGCTGCGTGCGCGACCGCTCCATGAACGCCAGCCAGACGATTGTCTCGCTGCGCCGCTCCTCGTCCAGCGGCAGGAACTGCTCGAACAGGTGCATCGTCGCGGCCAGGGCGGCGGCGGAGTCGTCAGAGGTGAGTGCCCCGTCCAACGCCGCAAGCTCGGCCCGGATCCTCCGCTCCACCCGATCGGCCATCTCGCGGGCCGCGGCTTCGAAGAGTGCGTCGACGTCGGGGAAGTAGTGGCGGACCGAGCCGATGTTCAGCCCCGCCTCGTCGGCGATGTGGCGCAGCGACGCGGCCGCCATGCCGTCGCGCACGACGAGCCGGAACACGGCGTCGATGATCTCGCGACGCCGCTCGACGGGATCCACCACCTTGGGCATGTACGCGTTCTATCACACCTATGCTAACTTATTTATCACGAATGAGATAAATAAGGAGCTGAGTTGTCCTTTCGCCTCGCCACCATCGACATCGCCCGTGGCATCGCCATCCTCGGCACCCTCGCCACGAACGTCTGGGTGTTCAGCCACCCCGCCGGTCTGCCCGGCGTCCTCACCCACCCCACGACGCCCGGGGCGGGGGAGGGGCAGCAACTTGTCGAGAGGGTGCTCGCAGCGATCCCCAACGGGAAGTTCCTCGGCATGCTGACGCTGCTGTTCGGCGCCGGGCTGGCCATCCAGGCCCGGTCCGCCCAGCGCCGCGGCAACCCGTGGCCCGGCACCTATCCGGTTCGCGCGCTCCTGCTCCTGGTGGAGGGCTTCCTGCACTTCCTGCTGATCGCGGAGTTCGACGTCCTGATGGGGTACGCCGTCACCGGCCTGGTCGTCAGCTTCCTGGTGCTGCGCAGCGACCGCGTGTGTGTGGGCGTTTCTGTCGTCTGTGTCGCCCTGCATGTGGCCCTCATGGGCCTGTTCACCTGGCTGCTGGTGGCCTTCGATGACGGCCGAGGCATGGCGACCACCACCGTCTACCGCGACGGCAGCTGGTGGGACCTCGTCGCCTTCCGTATCGACAACGGGGCGATGTTCCGCGCCGAGCCGGTGCTGATCGGCGCGATGTCGGTCGCGATGTTCCTCATCGGCGCGATCATGCTCGACCGTGGACTGTTCGACGACCGGGGTGGCCGCGTACGCCGGATCCTCATCGCGGTCGGCGCGGTCGCGTTCGCCGCCGACATGGTGCTGGCGGTCTGGTGGCCCGCCGGCATCCTGCTCAACCGCTACGTTCTCGGGCCGGTCGTGGCCGCGGGCCTGCTGTCGTTGGTCGTCGAGTTCTGGCACGCCCGTCCGGTGGGGTGGCTGGGCGCGAACCTGTCGAACGTCGGCCGGATGGCGCTGTCCTGCTACATGCTGCAGAACCTCGTCTGCTCGGCGATCTTCTACGGCTGGGGTTTTGGACTCAACGGCATGGCCGCCGGACTGCGCGTACCCGTGACGCTGGCCGTGTACGCCGGCGTCTGTGTCCTCATGGTGACGGTCTCCCGCCTGTGGCTGTCACGCTTCTCCCGCGGCCCGGTCGAGTGGGTGTGGCACCGCGGGGTGGACGCGCTCACCCGCCCGCGGGCGGCCGTGGCCTGAGGCTCGTCCGGCGCGGGGTCAGACCACGTCCGGGCCGTCCAGCTGGCGTGCGGCCCCGCCGTACAGCCGGAATCAGCCGTGGTCGGCGACGGACGCACGCCGGGTCTGGTACGGCGGCCAGTTCGTCGACGTCACGCATCGGTCCTCGGCCCTGTCAGTCGGTCGGACGCAGAAGATAGGTGTCCATCACCCAGCCGTGTTCGGTACGCAGTTCTTCGCGTACCCGGGTGACCTCGTCGATCGTCCCATCCAGCGGGCCGGAGATGAGACGCTCCCGCGGGTCGCCGAGCAGGGCGCCCCAGAAGATCTGCAGCCCGCGGCCGACGAGCGCGCGACACATGAGGTGGCCGTCGAGCATGACGACCACGTCGCCGAGCTCTGGCGTCCACTCGTCGAGCAGCCGGCGGCCGGTGGTGATGTGGATGGGGGAGCCGACGCGGTTCAGCGCGATGCCGTGGCGGGCGGCCAGGAGTTGCGGCGCGGAGATGCCGGGCAGGACCTCGAGCTCGAATTCCTCCCCCGCCTCCCGCAGTCGGTCCACGATCCGCAGCGTCGAGTCGTAGAACGCCGGGTCGCCCCACACCAGCAGCCCGGTCACACCGTCGGCGAGGCGCTCGGCGTACGCGGCGGTGCGTGCCGCATGCCAGGCGTCGACGTTCTCGCGGTACGCGCCGTCGCTGCCGCCGGGGCGTTCGGCCGACCGGTCGCGCGGCGGGTCGGGAACCACGACCACCTCGGCGCCCGGCGCGTGGCGCTCGACCACCTCGGTGCGGAAGCGCACCAGGTCGGACGTCGCGTCGCCCTTGTCGGCGACCAGGAAGCGGTCGACCTCGCCCAGCGCACGCACCGCGGCGAGGGTGAGCTGGTCGTGCCCGCCCGGGCCGATGCCGATGACCTTGAGGCGTCGCGTCACTGCTGTCATGCAGGACATCGTGTCACCGATCGCACTGCGACGGCCCGCAGTGCGACGGCTAGTCTTCGCCCATGCACCAGTTCGACCACGCGCGGATCGAAGCCGCAGTCCGCGAGATCCTGATCGGCATCGGTGAGGACCCCGACCGTGACGGCCTGAAGGGTACGCCCGAGCGGGTGGCCCGGGCGTACGAGGAGTTCACCGTCGGTCTGCGGCAGGACCCGGCCGAGCTGTTGGCGACGACGTTCGACATCGCCCACGACGAGATGGTCCTGGTCAAGGACATCGAGGTCTGGTCGATGTGCGAGCACCACCTGGTGCCGTTCACCGGCGTGGCGCACGTCGGCTACATCCCCGGACCCGAGGGGCGCGTGACCGGCCTGTCGAAGCTCGCGCGCCTTGTCGACGTGTACGCCAAGCGCCCGCAGGTCCAGGAACGCATGACCACCCAGATCGCCGACGCGCTGGTCGAACACCTCCACCCGCGCGGGGCGATCGTCGTCGTGCAGTGCGAGCACCTGTGCATGACCATGCGCGGCGTCCGCAAGCCCGGTTCGAAGACCATCACCAGTGCCGTACGCGGCCAGCTGCGCGATCCCGCGACGCGCAACGAGGCCATGGCCCTCATCATCGGACGGTGACCATGAACTCCCCGCACCCCCTGCTGACGCCCGGCCCCACCCGCGTGATGGGCATCCTCAACGTCACCCCCGACTCGTTCTCCGACGGCGGTGACTGGTACGACCACGACAGGGCCGTCGCGCACGGCCTCGAGATGGTGGCCCGCGGCGCGGTCATGGTCGACGTCGGCGGCGAGTCGACGCGCCCCGGCATCGCCCGGACCACCGAGGAGGAGGAGCTGCGCCGCGTCCTGCCCGTGGTCACCGCGCTCGCGCAGGAGGGGGTCGCCGTGTCCATCGACACCATGCGCGCCGAGGTCGCCCGGCGCTGCGTCGAGGCCGGCGTGGTGATCGTCAACGACGTCTCCGGCGGCCTCGCCGACGAGGCGATGCTGCCGGTGGTCGCCGAGCTCGGCGTACCGTTCGTAGCCATGCACTGGCGCGCCCACTCCACCGAGATGCAGCAGCTCGCCAACTATCGCGACGTCGTCGCCGAGGTCCGCGCCGAGCTCGCCGGGCGCGCCGAGGCCGCCTTCGCCGCCGGCATCGCCGAGGACCGCCTCGTGCTCGATCCTGGGCTGGGCTTCGCCAAGGACCCCGACCACAACTGGGAGCTGCTCCGCCGCCTTGACGAGATCGAGTCACTCGGCTTCCCCGTGCTCGTCGGGGCGTCCCGCAAACGGTTCCTCGGTGAGCTCCTCGCCCGCGACGGCGTCGATCGCGCCCCCAAGCTGCGCGACGCCGCCACCGCCGCCATCACCACCTGGTGCGCACAGCGCCGCATCTGGGCCGTCCGCACCCACTCCGTGCGCAGCCAGCGCGACGCCGTCGAGGTCGTCGAGCGGCTCCGCCCCGATGCCTGATCTGACAGGTTGTCCGCCCCATTCGCTAGAGTCCCCTGCGACGAAGGGAGGTGGACACCGTGGCGGACCGCATCACGCTCACCGGCCTCAGGGCCAGAGGCCGACACGGGGTCTTCGACCACGAGCGGTGCGACGGCCAGGAGTTCGTGGTGGACGTCACCTTGTGGCTCGACCTCGCCCCGGCGACGACGTCCGACACGCTGCGTGACACCGTCGACTACGGCGTCCTCGCGAACGCGATCGTCGGCCACATCCAGGGCGAACCCCTCGACCTGATCGAGGCGCTCGCCGGCCGCATCGCCGACACCTGCCTCGAGGACCCCCGCGTACGCCAGGTCGAGGTGACCGTCCACAAGCCCCAGGCGCCCATCGACGTCCCCTTCGGCGACGTCGCAGTCACCATCGCAAGGAGCCGCACATGACCCACCCCTACGCCATCGACGCCGACACCATCAGCGGCATGCGCCCGCTGCGCAAGGTCGTCTTCGCCCTCGGATCGAACCTGGGTGACCGCCTCGAGAACCTCCAGGGTGCCGTCGATTCCCTCCGCGCCACCCCCGACCTCGTCGTCGTCGACGTCTCGCCGGTCTACGAGACCGAGCCCGTCGGCGGGCCCGCCGATGCGCCGGAATTCCTCAACGCCGTCGTCGTCGCCGAGACCACCTTGGGCAGCCGCACCCTCCTCGAGCGCGCCAACGCCATCGAGGACGCGTACGGCCGCGTACGCGACCAGCAGGACGACCCCCGCACGCTCGACGTCGACGTCGTCATCGTCGGCAAGGCCGAGCGCCAGATGCCCGACCTCGTGCTCCCGCACCCCCGCGCCCACGAGCGCGCCTTCGTCCTCCAGCCCTGGGCCGACGTCGACCCCATCGGCGAGATCCCCGGCCAAGGCAAGATCGTCGACCTCCTCGCCGGGCTCGACACCTCCGGCATCCGCCGCCGCGACGACCTTTCGTTGGAGGACTGAGTGGCCCGACCCACGATCACCCCGACCAGCGCCCTCGACCTCGGCGCCGCCGCACTCGTCGGGGGTGTCGGGTCGTGGATGCTCACCAAGACCCTCGAACGCGTCAACGGCGAGCCGCCGACGCTGACGTGGGTCGGCGTCGGCTTCCTCGCCGCGCTCGCCGCCGCGGTCGTCGTCTACGCGATCCGCATGCCCAAGGAGATCGCCGACGAGGGTGGGCACGTCCCCGGCGACCCCCGCCCCGCGCTGGTTCGACTCGCGCTCGGCAAGTCCGCACTGCTCGGCGGGGCCGCCCTGACGGCCGGCTATCTCGTCTTCGCGTGGCTCTTCGTCGACTTCCTCGACGTCCCCGCCTCCCGCGAACGCGTCATCCACGGCGTGCTCTCCGGGCTGCTCGCCCTCGTCGTCACCGGCGCCGGCTGGTGGATCGAGCGCAGCTGCCGCGGCCGGTGGGACTCCGGCGCCGACGACGACGCAGCCGGCCGCCCCGACTGAGCGGGTGGCGACGAGGTCCCCGCGTGTACGCCCGGGAATCCCGCGTCGTCCCCGTTATGCTTGCCGCGTGAACACCTCCCGCGGCCATTCCGCCTCCCCGCTCCGCCGCGCGTCGCAGTACGCGATCTGCGTCGGCATCGTCCTCGCCGTCGCCTCGGCGTTCGGTCCCATCTGGGTCGTCCGCGCGGGCATCCTCGCCGCCGTCGTCGGCGGCGTCCTCGCCCTCCGGTTCGCCTGGCGCGAGATGCGCGAGCAGCACATCGAGCACGGCCGCGAGATCAACCGCCATGCCCACGCCCAGGGCGCCCAGCTCGCCACCGAGCGTCAGCGCAACAGCGAGGTCCTCGAGGCCATGCGCGCCCACAATGCCGACGCCGACAAGACCGTCAAGCGCCTGCGCGCCGAGATCGGCACCCTCAACGACGAGCTCAACGGGCTCCGCGGCGAGAACGCGCACCTCAAGGTCGACCTCATCGAGCGTGAGCACCGCATCGAGCGCCTGCGCGCCGACCTCGCCACCCGCGAGGCCGAGCTCCGCGCCCTGCAGGAGATCGAGGACGACGCCGAGGTGCTGGCCATGCCGCGCCACGCCGCCGGCGCCACCGGCAACGAGTGGGACGCCCTCCCCACCGCCGAGGAACTCTTCGCAGAGGGCGACCACCCCACCGTCGTCGACCTCCAGAAGATGGTCTTCCCGGCGATCGAGCAGGACATGCGCAAGCAGGCGTGACCTCCGGCTGGCGCCCGCGGCCGGTGACCGGCAGGTCGTCCAGCTCGCGCCCGCGCGCCGGTAACCGGCGTCTTCATCGCAGTCGTCATCGCCCCCGCGGCGGCTTCGCTCTCACGCAGCGAAGCTCTCGCGGGGGCGATTCCTTTGTGCTCTTCCAGACGCCGGGGCGCGCTTGCCGACGCTCGCTGGGAGGTCCGCCCAGTGCTGTCGTCCGGCCCTCCTGGCCGTGCGACGGAGCTCCTCGTCTCGCTGGCGCTCGCTCGGAGGTCGGGGAGGGCGTCGCCCAGAGAGCGGGGAAGGTGCTCGGGGAACGGCCTACTTGTCGAGGTCGCCGATCACGTAGCCGACGGAGGCCAGCGCGCACTCCAGGTCGTCCACGCGGGTGCCGGGCAGGATCGCCTCCAGGGCGGCGACGTGGTGGAACGACGGCGTGCGCAGCTTCATGCGCCACGGCGTCTTGTCGCCGCGGGAGACCAGGTGGACGCCCGCACGGCCGAGCGGGGCCTCGACCGCCGCGTACGCCTCGTCGTCTGGCAGCTTGACGATCTTCGGCAGGCGGGTGTCGACCGGGCCGCCCGGTAGACGTCGGGAGACCTCCTCCACGAGGCGGGCCGACTGGACCACCTCGTCGGCCAGCAGCGCGAACCGGGCGCGCGCGTCACCAGTCCCCGCACCGGGTGCGGGCAGCAGGTCGGCCAGCTCAGCGTACGGGCCGCATCCGGTCCTCCGCAGGTCCAGGTCGACGCCGCTCGCGCGGGCGAGCGGGCCGGACAGGCCGAACGCGTCCACCAGCGATCCATCGACCACGGCGACGGCCTCGCCCGGCAGTGTGTCGAGCGTCCGAGCGAGCTCGGCGGCGTGAGTAACGACCTCCCGCTCGGCGGCGAGCCACGCCTCGTCCGCGTCGACGGCCAGACCGCCGATGCGGATCACCATCGGATGGATGCGGTTGCCGGTGAGCCGGCGCGTCTGCTCGCGGAGGTCCCCACGGAGCCCGCGTACGCGGTCGGCGGTCGCGGTGCCCCGCACGACCCACGTCAGGAAGCCGAGGTGGGACAGGATTCGGGTGTGCTCGGCCAGAAGCACCCGCAGCCACTGCGCACGTGCGGGGGCCTGCAGCCCCAGCATCTGCTCGATGACAGTCACCGAGGCCAGCTCGCCGAAGTATGGTGCCTGCCAGTCGTGGCGGTCGGCCAGGCTGAGGACCTGACGGTAATCGCGCACCTCAAACAGCTTCTCCACGCCGCGATGCATCGCGCCGGGGACCACCGTCACCGTCTCGACGACATCGTCGGTGGCTGTCACCCGCAGCTCGAGCAGGCCGGCATGGCTGGGATGCTCGTGGCCGAGGTCGAGCCACACGGTGGCCGCGTCCGCTGGGACACCGGCCGCGAGCGAACCGACGAGGAAGCGCTGTTGTTCAGGCACGCCCGCCATTATCGCCGACGACCTGCAGCAGCCACCAGAAGTCCCCGAACCGGTCGGGTGCGCTCAGGAGCTCACGCTGGCTCCGCAGTCCAAGGGCGGCGAGTCCCTCCGCCGGTGGCACGGGCCAGTCGAGGTCGCGCAGACGGCACAGCTCGATCGTGCGTGCCCCCGCGGCTTCGCCGGCGGCCGCGAGGGCGTCGACGGCGACATGTGCGGTGAGATTTCCTCCCGGGTCCCCGGGGTCGATCCAGACACCCCCGCGGTGGGCGGCGAGGGTGGTGCCGGACGGTCGCCCGGAGCGAATGTGCCCGTAGTCGATCATGGCGATCGCGCTCCCGGCGGGCAGGCGTTCCACAAGCCATTTCCACGCCACATCCCGGCTGTGCCCGATGTCCAGCGATGACCCCGCCGGCCACCATTGTCGGGCCCATTCGAGTTCTCTATCGGCGACAAGTTGTTCACTTGAACCATTCGGCGAGAGGTGGTATATTCGAAAACCTTTCCGGGTGGCCACCGGGCAGGGGATGTCGTCGAAAAACTCGACCGCGAGGACGAATAGTGGCTTCGAGCCCCAAGATCTGGATATGTCTGGTTCCCAGTCTTCTTGATCAACGCGCCATTGCGCGACCAGAGTATCGTGGATGCCAGGGGTGGGTCGCCGGTCGACCGTAAGATGCGTGTGTGGATTGAGGTTCGAAGGAGCGTCGCCGGGGCCTATCTCGAGCAGCGTGTCGAGACCGAGCTCCTCCATGTGCTCACTGACCTTGGAGTCAATAAGTGCGCCACAGGCCGTTGCGGGAGTGAGGAAATGGTCACTCGGACGCTGGGTCGCCCAGAAGTCGCGCGCTTTCCAGATGGTTGACCAAGGCGTTCCCGGCTTGATTTGGCGGGCGTTTCGGTCCATTGTGTAGTCATCCCTCGGCGAGTGGATACCCCGCTCGTATCGTTCGGGGGTCCAGAGCTTCATTTGCGAGGAGTATTCCATGGTTCAACGAGTTCAGGTCATGCTCGAGGACGACATCGACGGCGGTGAGGCGGCCGAGACCATCCGCTTCGCCCTCGACGGGGTCGACTACGAGATCGACCTGTCGGAGAAGAACGCACGCAAGCTGCGTGACGACCTGGCGCCCTGGACGGGCCATGCCCGACGCGTGACCCGCACCGGTCGCGGCCGCAGCACCGCGCGTGCCGGTCAGCGCGCCGACGCCGGAGAGATCCGCGCGTGGGCCCAGGCCAACGGCATGGAGGTCTCCGCCCGTGGCCGCGTACCCTCCGAGGTGCGCGAGGCCTACGAACGCGCCCACGCCTGAACCCTGCGGTGGAGGCCCGGGACGTCTTCGCAGGATCCCTCGACGACTTCATCTCCCTTCGCGACTCGCTCGTGCGTGAGGCGAAGGCGGCGGGGGATCCTTCGTCTGCGAAGGCCATCGCCGCCTGGCGCAAGCCGACCCGTGCGGCCTGGCTCGTCAACATCCTGTCCCGGGCCGAGCCCGACCAGGTCGCCGAGGCGCTCGCGGTCGGGGAGTCCCTGGCCCAGGCCCATCGGGACGCCGACGCCACCCAGCTCCGTGAGCTCTCGCGGCTGCGTACGCAGCTCATCGCAGCGCTGACCCGCCGCGCCGTCGAGCTCGGCCGCGAGAAGGGGTACGAGGCGCCGGAGGCGGCCCGCGCGGAGGTGTCCGGCACTCTCACGGCGGGACTCGGCGATCCGCAGGTCGCCGACGCCATCCGGGCAGGGACGTTGAGCCGGACTGTCCGCGCCGGCGGGTTCGGCCCGGCGGACATGTTCGCGCCCATGGCCGACGTCATCCAGCTGCGCCCCCGGCTCGCCGCCGCGCCCGACCCCGAGCCCGAGCCGACGCCCGAACCCTCACCCGCCCAGGACCGCGCCGCACGGCTGGCCGTGCTCGCGGAACGGCTGCAGGAGGCCGAGGCGGCGCACGCCCGCCTGTCCGGGCCGGCGGAGGAGGCCCGCGCGCGCCTGGTGGAGGCGGAGGCGACCGCTGGGCGGGCCGCCGACGCGCAGGAGCGGGCGACGGCCGAGGTCGAGCGCCTGCGCACGCTCCTGACGGCCGCCGAGACCGACCTCGCAGAACGGCGTGAGGCCGGCGTGCGCGCCCGGGAGGCTCACGAGGAGGCCAGGGCGGCGGTCGAGGAGCTGGGGCAGGAGGCCGACACCGCGAAGGCCGAGCTGGACGAGGTGCGCGCCGAGATCGCGCGAGCAATCGGCCTCAGCAGCGGGCCGTAGTGATGATCTCCGCGTCCCGGGGCGCGACCTGCTGGGGAGCGGGCACCGTCTCGAAGACCTTCGGCGTCGACAGCGATTGCCAGCGGTCGAAGGGGGCGACGATGACGCCGATCGCGCCCACGACGTTCTGGATCGGCACGAAGGCCGTCTCCCCGGGCCGTCGTCCGGGGGTGGCGTCGTTGAGGTGGCAGCGCGAGTCGGCCGAGGCGTTGCGGTGGTCGCCCATGACGAACACGTGCCCCTGGGGCACGACGACCTCGAAGGGGAAGTCGGACGGCTTCACCCTCCCGTTGGCGTCCGAATAGAGGTAGTCCTCGCTGATCGGCTGGCCGTTGATCGTCAGACGACCCTGCGCGTCGCAGCACCTGACGCGGTCGCCTGGCATGCCGATCACCCGCTTGGTGAGGAAGTCGTCGCTGGAGTTCGGCAGCACGCCCACGAACTCGAGCACCTGGCCGGGGGCGCTGCGAGGCTTGCTCTGACCGGGCACCCACGCCGCCGGGTCCTTGAAGACGATGACGTCGCCGCGCCTGAACTCGCTGATCTTCTGGGCCACGACCTTGTCCTTGATCATCAGAGTGTTCTCCATCGATCCCGACGGGATCGTGAACGGCTCGAACACGAAGGCACGCAGCAGCGCCGACACCACCATCGCACCCAGCACGACGATGACGACCTCCTTGGCGAAACGGAAGGCGGAGCCCAGGCAAGAGCGGGGGTTCTCGTCGGCGGTCAAGGTCGTCCTCTCACAGGTGGGCCGGATCGGCTTCGCACAGTGATGGTAGTTGAGCGGACCATCCCCGTGCTCCGTCCGCGCCCGTCAGGTGGGCTCGTCGAGGGCTTCCTCAAGAGGTCGCGTCGTGGTCGGCGGCGGAGCCGTGGCCTCCGGCGTCGCGGTAGGCCTGGGCGGCGCGTACGCCGGCGGGACCCGATCCCACGACGACGACACCGACGTCGCGTGGACTCTGGGATCGGGCCGCCGTGTCAGACCCGGTCCTCGTGGGAGCCGTGCGTCGACTCGTTGAGGGGGTTGTGGACACCCGCCGCGTACGGCTTGCGGAACGCGAGGGTGGCGAGACCGGCCGCTGCGAGCAGCAGCACGACGCCGATGGCGGCGTGGATCCAGGGCATGACGCTGCTCTCGCCGAGCATCTCGCCCAGCCCGTACTGGAGCAGGGCCAGAACGGCGACACTGAGAGCGTGCCACATCATGCCGGTGTTGCCGCCGCGCTTGGCCCACAGGCCCGCGGCCGTCGCCGCCACGATGGAGCACACCAAGGTGATCATGGCGAACACCGCGTGGAGGTCGACCTGGCCACCGTCGGCCATGAGGAGGTGGCCACCGAGTGCGGCCTGGACCAGCGTGCCGATGGCGGTGAGGACGGCGAAGATGCGTAGGAGGGTCAGGGGCATGGGGTTGCTGCGGGGAGTCGTGTCAGTAGTCACGCGGTCACCCTACTCACCGTGCAGCACGTCGGCGCAGTCCAGACGGAGGGCGTCCAGCCGCTTCCCCTGGTCGGCGGCCCGATCGATCAGCCGGTCCAGGGCGGTGGCGGGCAGGCGCGGGTCGTCCAGCTGGCGCAGCATCTTCCAGCCGAGGAGCTTGCCGTGCACCGCGAGCGTCAGCGCCTCGAGCTCGATCAGGTCGCTCAGCGGGGAGCGCTCCACGAGGCGGTTGTTCGTCTTCAGCTGGCTGACCTTCTCGCCGACGCGCGCGGGCAGGTCCTTGGCCACAGAGGGCTTTGCGCCGACCTGGGCCATGAGCTCCTCGAGGAGCTCCTTGTCCTCGGCGATCTCGTCGGCCAACCGGCTCACCTCGGCGGCCACCGCGGGCCGGGAGTGGCTGTCCGCCACGCGGCGGAAGAGGTCGATCCCGGCGGATGCGCCGGCGTGGTGGTCCTGCAGGTAGGTGATCAGAAGCTCGGTGCTCATGGTTTCTCTTTCGTCTGGTTCGGGTAGGGGTCAGGAACGGGAGGCGGTGCGGAGCCGGTCGAGCAAGGGGCCGGCCGCTTCTTCGAGGAAGCGGTCCTGGCCCTCGTCGCCGACCTGGACCAGGGCGATGTCGGTGAACCCGGCCTCCCAGTAGGGGCGCACCGCCTCGACGATGGCGTCGAGGTCGGGCCCGCACGGGATCTGGGCGCTCACGTCCTCGGGGCGGACGAACTGGGTCGCGCCGGCGAAGCCCGCGGTGGTGGGCAGGTCGGCGTTGACCGCCCATCCGCCCGCGAACCAGCGGAACTGCTCGTGCGCGCGCTCCTGCGCACGCCCGGCGTCGAGATCCCAGCAGATCGGGATCTGGCCGATGGCCCGTGCCCCATCCGGGCCGATCTTCCGGCCGGAGGCCCTCGTGAAGCCCTCGAGGAGCTCGAGGGAGGGCTCGGTCGCGACGAGGTGGTCGGCGAGCGGCGAGAAGCGCTCGAGGGACTTGTCGCCGCCGACCGCGATCGCCAGGTCGACCCCCCGCTCGGGGAGGTCCCACAGGCGCGCCGAGTCGACGCGGTAGTGCTCGCCGGCCCAGGTCACGAGCTCACCGGTGAGGAGCTCGCGGATGATCTCGATGGCCTCCGCGAACATGTCGTGGCGCTTCTCGAGCGCGGGCCAGCCCTTGCCGACGACGTGCTCGTTGAGGTTCTCACCGCTGCCGAGCCCCAGGGTGAAACGGCCGTCGGCCAGGATCTGGAGCGTCGCGGCCTTCTGGGCCACGACCGCCGGGTGGTAGCGCAGGATGGGGCACGTCACGTAGGTGTAGAGGTCGACGCGCTCGGTGACCTGGGCGACGGCCCCGAGGACCGTCCACGCGTACGGTGCGTGGCCCTGCGCCGACAGCCAGGGGAAGTAGTGGTCGCTCGATACCTCGAAGTCGAAGCCTTTGTCCTCCGCAGCCTGCGCGTACCGCACGAGCTCCTTGGGCCCGCTCTGCTCGGTCATCAGGGTGTATCCGAAGCGTGTCATGCGTCCTCCTCGTGCATGGGAAGGTGCTGGGTCAGTGCTCGCGCAGCATGGCGATGAGCTCGTCCTTCTTCTTGTCGGAATAGCCGGTCAGGCCGAGCTCCTTGGCGCGTCCCCGCAGCTCGTCGACGGTCCGGTCCTCGTAGTCGTCGGCGCGCCCACCGGTGCGGCCCACGGACGAGCGTCCGCGGGCCGCGGCGGCGTTGCTGATGCGCGCGGCTTTCTCCTTCGAGCTGCCGTCGGCGCGGAGGCTCTCGTAGAGCTCGGGGTCCTTGATCGAGTCAGGCACGGCGCTCTCCCATCAGAAGACCGGCTTGCCGCCGGTCACGCCGATGACGGCCGCGCTGACGTAACTGGCCTCGGCGGGGGAGGCGAGGAAGACGTAGGCGCCCGCGAGCTCCGACGGCTGGCCTGCACGGCCCAGCGGGGTGTCGCCGCCGAACTTCTCGACCTTCTCGGGGAACTGCGTCGCCGGCTGTAGCGGCGTCCAGATCGGGCCCGGGGCGACGGCGTTGACGCGGATGCCCTTCTCGCCCAGCTCGCCGGCCAGGTTCATGGAGAAGTTCACGATGGCGGCCTTCGTGGCGGCGTAGTCCATGAGGGTCTCAGAGGGGGAGTAGCCCTGCACCGACGCGGTGTTGATGACGCTGGCGCCCTTCTTAGGTGGGGGAGCGCCTGCTGGGTGATCCAGAACATCGCGTACAGGTTCGTCTTGAAGGTGCGATCGAGCTGATCGGTGCTGATGTCGGCCAGGCCCTGATTGCGCGCGAACTGGAACGCGGCGTTGTTCACGAGCACGTCGAGGCCGCCGAGCTGGGCCACGGCGTCGTCGACGACCTTGCGGGAGGTCTCTTCCTCGCGGATGTCGCCGGGGAGCAGGACGGCCTTCGCGCCCGCCTTCTCGATCCACTTCTTGGTGTCCTCGGCGTCAGACTGCTCCTCGGGCAGATAACTGATCGCGACGTCGGCACCCTCACGCGCGTACGCGATGGCGACGGCTCGACCGATGCCGGAGTCGCCACCGGTGATGAGGGCCTTCAGGCCCTTCAGGCGGTCGTGACCGACCCAGGTCTCCTCGCCGTGGTCGGGCAGGGGTGTCATCTCGCTCGTGAGTCCGGGCGGGTCCTGCTGCTGGGCGGGGAAACCGCCGTTCTCGTTGATGAGGCTCTCGGCCTTCTGGACAACTTCCGGATTGGTGGTCATATGTCGACAATAACGGGCCCCCTTTCGATGCATGCGGTGAGGGTGCCTACGGTGGGAGAGGGGCGTGAATCACAGAGAGTGCCCATCGTGAACCAGAGGAGGCAGGGATGAACGTCGCGGAGATGCTGGTCGGACAGCTGCAGAAGGCGGGGGTGCGCCGGATCTATGGGATCGTCGGCGACTCGCTGAACCCGGTCGTGGACGCCGTGCGCCGCACCGGTGGATCGACCAAGGGGGGCATCGACTGGATCCACGTGCGCCACGAGGAGGCCGCGGCCTTCGCCGCGGGCGCGGAGGCCCAGCTGACCGGTGAGCTCGCCGTCTGCGCGGGCTCGTGCGGCCCGGGCAACCTCCACCTCATCAACGGGCTCTACGACGCCAACCGCAGCCAGGCGCCGGTGCTGGCCATCGCCAGCCACATCCCTTCGGTACAGATCGGCCAGTCGTACTTCCAGGAGACCCACCCCGACCGCCTGTTCACCGAGTGCTCGGTCTACTCCGAGCTCGTCTCCACCGGCCAGCAGGCCCCGCGCGTGGTCGACGCCGCGATCCGCCACGCAATGGGCGCCCGGGGTGTCGCCGTGGTCACCCTCCCGGGCGACATCGCCGAGCTCCACGCCGAGGGGGACGTACGCGTCCTCCCGCACATCCAGCCCGGTGAGCTCGTGCCCTCGCCGTCGTCGGTGGCCGCCCTGGCGGACGCCATCAACGAGGCCGACAGGGTCGCTCTCTTCGCCGGTGCCGGGGTCCAGGGGGCACGGCGCGAGGTCGTCGAGCTCGCCGACCTCATCGGTGCCCCGGTCGGCCACTCGCTGCGCGGCAAGGACTTCATCCAGGCCGACAACCCCTTCGACGTCGGCATGACCGGCCTGCTCGGCTACGGGGCCGCCGCCGAGGGCATGGAGGACGCCGATCTGCTCGTCATGCTCGGCACAGACTTCCCCTACGACCAGTTCCTCCCGGGCACGCGTACCGCGCAGGTGGACCGCCGTGCCGAGAACATCGGGCGGCGCACGGCCGTGGACGTGCCGGTGCACGGCGACGTCCTGCCCACGCTGCGTGCCCTGGCCCCGCTCGTGCGGCGCAAGACCGACCGGAAGTTCCTGCGGTCCCAACTGAAGCGGCACGAGAAGTTGATGACCAAGGGCGTGGGGGCGTACACGCGCCGCGTCGAGCGCATGCGGCCGATCCACCCCGAGTACGCGGCCAGCGTGCTCGATCAGGTCGCCGCACCCGATGCCACCTTCACCGCCGACACGGGCATGTGCAACGTGTGGACCGCGCGCTACCTCCACACCGACGACCGCCGAAGGCTCATCGGCTCGTTCCTCCACGGGTCGATGGCCAACGCGCTGAGCCAGGGCATCGGTGCCCAGCTGGCGCGCCCCGACCAGCAGGTCGTCGCGGTGTGCGGTGACGGCGGGTTGAGCATGCTGCTCGGTGAGCTCATCACGGTGCGGACGCTGGACATCCCGCTGAAGGTCGTGGTGTTCAACAACGCGAGCCTCGGCATGGTCAAGCTGGAGATGCTTGTCGAGGGCATACCCGACCACGGCACCGACTCGCCGATCGTCGACTACACGGCGATCGCCGGCGCGATGGGAATCCCGGCCCAGCGCGTTGAGAAGCCCAAGGACCTGGCGCGCGCCTACGAGAAGGCGTTCGTCACGCCCGGACCGGCGCTCGTCGAGGTGATGACCGATCCCAACGCGCTGTCGCTGCCGCCCCACGTGTCCGCCGAGCAGGTCACCGGCTTCGCGACGGCCATGAGCCGCATGGTGCTCGGCGGCGGCGCGGGCGAGGTCGTGTCGATGGCACGCTCGAACCTCCGCAACATCCCGCGGGGCTGAGCGGCGGGCCCCGGGGGAGCGTGAGCGGCCCGGAGGGCCCCCCGGGAGAATATGTCGATAAACCGAAGGTTACGCTCGACCTCCAAGAGCCGTCATCACCAGGAGGTCGTCGTGCCCGACTCGCAGAACCCGGAGATCCCCGCCCCCGGCGCCCCCGGCGCCGTCAACCCGTCCGTCGAGGAGTCGACGGAGCCCACGGGGCCGCTGCCGCCCAAGCCGGACCAGCATGCTCCCGCGCCCGTTGGCCCGACCGGCGGCCCCGCCGACCAGCGCGCCCAGCAGGGCCCCACGCTCACCAGCGCCCAGGGCCTGCCACTCGGTGAGTCCGACAAGTCCCTCAAGGCCGGGCCGCGCGGCCCCGTGCTCCTGCAGGACCACCACCTGCGCGAGAAGATCATGCACTTCGACCACGAGCGCATCCCCGAGCGCGCGGTGCATGCCCGGGGCGCCGGCGCCCACGGCTACTTCGTCTCCAACGGGGCCGCCTCGAAGATCACCCGCGCGGCCTTCCTGGCCGAGGGTGTGCAGACCCCGGTGTTCGTCCGGTTCTCGACCGTCGCCGGCTCGCGTGGCTCCGCGGACACGGTGCGCGACACCCGAGGCTTCGCGACGAAGTTCTACACGAGTGAGGGCAACTACGACCTCGTCGGCAACAACATCCCGGTGTTCTTCATTCAGGACGCCATCAAGTTCCCCGACGTCGTCCACTCGGTCAAGCCGCACCCCGACCGCGAGATCCCGCAGGCGCAGTCGGCCCACGACACGTTCTGGGACTTCGTCTCGCTCCACACCGAGGCCCAGGCCCACACCATGTGGAACATGTCCGACCGCGGCATCCCGCGCTCCTACCGAATGATGGAGGGCTTCGGCGTCCACACCTTCATCATGACCAACGCCGACGACGAGCCGTCGTTCGTGAAGTTCCACTGGAAGCCGAAGCTGGGTGTCCACGGCCAGGTCTGGGAGGAGGCGCAGCTCACCAACGGGCTGGATCCCGACTTCCACCGCCGTGACCTCGCCGATGCCATCGAGGCGGGCGCGTACCCGCAGTGGGACCTCGGGTTGCAGGTCATGCCGTACACCGAGGAGGCGATGTTCGAGGGCATCGACCTGCTCGACCCGACCAAGTTCGTCCCCGAAGAGCTGTGCCCGGTCCAGGTCGTCGGCACGATGACGCTGAACGGGAACCCGACCAACTACTTCGCCGAGACCGAGCAGGTCGCGTTCCATCCCGGCCACCTCGTGCCGGGCATCGACGTGTCCAACGACGCGCTGCTGCAGGGCCGTCTGTTCTCCTACCTTGACACGCAGCTGACCCGCCTCGGCGGCCCGAACTTCACCCAGTTGCCCATCAACCGCCCGCACGCCCCGGTCAACGACATGCTGCGCGACGGGTACGGGCAGCAGGCTGTGCCGGCCGGGACGGCGCCGTACCGGCCGAACTCCCTGGACGGTGGGTGTCCGTTCACCGCCGGCGGTGGCGAGGCGTTCATCGACGTCCCGCAGCCGGTCGAGGGCAACAAGACGCGCGAGCAGGCTGCGTCCTTCGACGACCACTTCTCGCAGGCCGGAATGTTCTTCCGCTCGCTCACCGAGGTGGAGCAGGAGCACGTGATCGGTGCCTACACCTTCGAGCTGTCCAAGTGCTTCGAGGTGGCAGTGCGCGAGCGCCAGCTTCAGGCCCTGGCCAACATCGACGACCGTCTCTGCGCCGAGGTCGCCGACGGTCTCGGGCTGCCGGCACCCCGACCGAGCCAGAAGCCGTCCGCCGACGAGACGCTGTCGCCGGCCCTGCGCATGGTCGGGCAGGAGTTCCCCGTCGACGGTCGTCAGGTGGGTGTCGTCGTAGACGAGGACACGAAGCCCGGCGACATCAAGGGCATCGTGGACGCGCTCGCCGGCGCCGGCGGTCAGCCCCTGCTGATCGCCCCCTCGGGCAAGAAGCTCGGCGGCGACGTCCCGGTGCAGCGCACCTACAACACCGTCGCCTCCATCGAGCTCGACGCCGTGGTCATGGTCGGCAGGGCGGCCCCCGCGCCGGAGGTCGGCAAGGCTCGCGACGCGCGCTCCTGGCAGAGGGCGAAGCAGGTCGACCCGCGCATCGCGACGCTGCTCGACCAGATGTTCCGCCACGCCAAGCCGATTGGCGTCGTGACCGACGCCGAGGAGGCCGCGAAAGCGGCCGGCGTCGCGCTCGACGCGCCGGGTGTGTTCTCCGGGGCGGCCAAGGCCGTCGTCGGCGACCTGCTGAAGGCCATGCCGAAGCACCGCGTCTGGGAACGCTTCGCCTGATCCCCCGCTCCCGGGGCGGGGCGTAGTGTGGAAGCCCCGTCCCGAGGAGTGCAGCGGTGAAGTTCGTCCCCAACAGGATCGTCCTCGTCGGAACCGGCGCCGTGGGCATGGCCTACGCGTACGCGCTGGTCAACCAGGCCACGTGCGAGGAGCTCGTGCTGATCGACCTGGACGAGACCAAGTCCACCTCGACGAGGGGGAGCGGGACCGTTTCGACGCCGGCGTGGCCACGCTGAAGCAGTTCGCCCCGTGTATCGCAGAGCTCGCCCGCTGATCAGCGCAGCCTGAGGCGTACGCCGTCACGCGGCCGAGTCGGCAGCCAGGTGATGGGATATCCGAGGTTCTGCCGCGGGACCTCCCACTCGCGCGAGGCCAGTGCCAGGGCGGTGACGGTCAGCAGCTCGACCGCGATCGGCTCACCCGGGCAGCGGTGTCCGGTCTCGGCCGACCCGCCACCCTGCGGGATGAAGTGCTCGGCGTGGTCGAGCCCCGGCTCGTCGAGGAACCGCTCCGGCCAGAACTCGTCCGCGTGGTCCCACAGCTCGGGGTCGGTGTTGGTGCCCAGCACGTCGATGAGCACGCGCTGGCCCTTCTTCACCGGGTGGCCGGCGAACTCGGTGTCCTCGCGGGCGCGCGCCGGAAGCATCGGCACGAACGGGTAGAACCGGCGTACCTCCTGGGCGAAGGCGCGGGCCTGGGGCGCCTCCGGGTCGAGGTTCCGCTCGGCGGCCTCGGCGCGGAGGCGCTCGCGCCACTGGGGGTGGTCGATCAGGGCGAGCGCCAGGAAGGCGGCGAAGCGGCACACGGCGATCGTGGGGCGCACGATGTTGTGCAGCTCGATTCCGGCGATCTGCTCGTCGAGCAGGTTGCCGTCCAGGTCGCGGTGGTCGGCGACGATGCGGAGCGCCGAGCCGTGGGCCGGGGTCAGTCCACCGGAGCGGGCGGCGGCGACGGCGCGGGCCGCCCACCGGTTGGTGCGGCGACGTGCGGCCATGCCACGGACCCAAGGGAGGCCGGGGGTGCCGAAGGTGTCGACGATGAGCGCCAGGTCGCGGCTCAGCGCCACGGCCTCGTCGGAGGTCAGGTCGGTCACGCCGGCCCAGGCCAGCACCGCGCGCCCGTACGCCTGCACCGCCGTGTCGTAGACCTCGACGTCGGTGCCGGGCTGCAGCACAGCCTCCCACTGCTCGGCCACCAGGAGCGCCAGCTGCCGCACCGACTCGGGGCGCACGGCGTCGATGAAGAGGCTCTTGCGGTGGCGGTGCTCCTCGCCGTCGAGGCTGTGGACGGGGGCGCTGCCGAACAGGGGCGCCTTGATGAAGGTAGGCATCGCGCCGTCACGCTTCATCTTGGCGGTGTCGTAGAAGAACCGGACGCCCTCGAGGCCGCGTACGAGGAGCGCGTCCTGGCCGAGCAGCCGGAACGGCACCGCGTGGTGGGCGTCGGCGGTCGTGGCACGGGCCCGAAGCACATCGGCGAACCGGTAGCCGTCGCGGAGTAGGTCGAGGGCGCGCTCCCCGAGGCCGGAGGGCTCCCGGTGGGCGGAGGAGAGGGGGACGTGGTGGGCGGACACCGGAACCTCCTCGCAAGTGGGCATGTCGATCCCAGGCGGTCAGCTGTCCAGGCGGTTCAGCGCACCCAGAGCCAGACCGCCAGGAAGGTTCCGCTGATGGCCACGACGACGCGCAGGACCATCTCGGGGATGAGCCGCTGGACGACGGGGCCGAGGTTGCCGCCGACGAAGGCGCCGAGGCCCAGCGCGATGGCCGCCAACCAGTTGATGGGGCCGAGTGCGATGAACAGCAGCGCGGCCGTCAGGTTGGTCACGCCGAGCAGCACCGACTTGAGGATCATGGCGCGCTGGAACGTCTCGGAGGTCGCCGTCAGCGCCAGCGCGAGGAACAGGACGCCGGCACCCGCACCGAAGTAGCCGCCGTAGACCGAGACGAAGAACAGGCCCACCGCGTACGCGACCGCGGACTCGCGCTCACCGCGCAGCCGGGACAGCCGCGGCGACACGAGCACCAGCAGGGAGGCCGCGAGGATCAGCGCGGGCACGATGCGCTCGAAGGTACCCTCGCCGCCGAGCAGGAGCAGCGCCCCGCCGGCCAGCCCGCCGACGGCGGCCACGACGACCTGGACGCCGAGCCGCCCCGGCCCCTTCTCGCGCAGCGTGCTGCCCGCCCGTGCGGTCGAACCGATGCCCACGCCGATCAGGCCTAGGGTGTTGGAGACGTTCGCCGCGACGGGGGAGAGGCCGGCCGCGAGGAGCGCCGGATAGCTCACGAGTGAGGCCAGCCCCGTCAGGTAGCCGACCAGGCCGCTGCCGACGCCCGCGGCGATCAGGAGCAGGAACGTCGGGATCGACATCAGCGACCCGAGACGTCGGTGGTGTGGCTTGCCCTGGCGCCGAGGGCGAGGGCGGCGGCCGCGCCGAGGGCGCAGACGCCGGCGGGCAGGTACATGGAGTGGGCCATGGCCGTGCTGAAGCCCTGCTCGAGCAACGGCGGGATCCGCGTACCACCCATGGGGCTGCCACCGTGCCCGCCGCCCGGCAGGGACGCGGCGAGCTGGGCCTGCATGAGCGCGGCCACGGCCGCCGAGCCCAGCACCGATCCGACCTGGCGAGTGGTGTTGTAGATGCCCGACCCGGCCCCGGCCATGCTGCGTGGCAGGTTGCGGGTGGCTGACACCGACAGCGGTGACCAGATGCCGCAGTTGGCGATGCCGCCGAGCGCGCCCGGCAGCAGCAGCCACAGCACCGAGATGCCGGGGCGCATCAGCAGCGCGTACGCGAGGTAGGAGACGCCGAGCAGGAGGAAGCCCCCGACGGCGATCGGCTTGGGATCGGTCTTGTCGACGATCCGGCCGACGACCGGTGCGAGCACGCCGGAGACGACGGCCGTGGGCAGCGACATCAACGCCGCCTGGGTCGGTCCGAGGCCGCGGGCGGTCTGGAGGAACAGCATGAGCGGGAAGGCCTGCGAGGTCACGATGAAGCCCATCGCAAGGATGCCGACGTTGGCGGCGGAGAAGTTGCGGTCGCGGAACAGTCCCAGCGGGACCAGCGGCTCGCCGCGGTTCCTCGCCTGCCACCAGACGAACAGGCCCATCACGACCACGCCGACGACCAGCAGCAGCGGCACCGACACCGGGCCCCAGATCTGGCCCCAGTCGTAGGTCTCGCCCTCCTCGATGCCGAACACCAGGCAGAACATGCCGACGGCCGACAGGGCGACCCCGAGCCAGTCGAAGCGGTGGGCGTGCACCTCCAGCGTGGGGACCAGTCGCCACGCCATCACGAAGGCGAGAACGCCCACGGGCAGGTTGATGAAGAAGATCCACTCCCAGCCCAGCGTGTCGATGAGCGCGCCGCCCACCAGCGGACCGACCAGCATGGCGACGCCGGCAGTCGCGCCCCAGATGCCCATCGCTGCTCCGCGGCGTTCCGGCGGGAACGTGCGCGTGATGATCGCCATGGTCTGGGGTGACATGAGCGCGGCGCCGAAACCCTGGACCACGCGGGCGAGGATCAGCATCTCGACGGTGTGGGAGAAGCCGCACCACGCCGAGGCGAGGGTGAAGACGACCAGGCCGAGCAGGTAGACCTTCTTGGGGCCGAACCGATCCCCGAGCCGGCCGGTGATCAGCAGCGGCACCGCAACGGCCAGCAGGTAGGCCGATGTCACCCACACCGCCGCACCGATGTCGGCGTCAAGCCCGCGCATCAGGGCAGGCATGGCCACCGTGACGATCGTCGAGTCGACCAGGATCATGAAGAAGCCCAGCACGAGGGCCCACAGAGAGGGCCATGATCCCTCGTGCTGGCGCTGGCCAGTGGTGTCGGAGGTCACGTCGGACAAGTCTGCACCTCCCCGCCGACGATCGCCGAGACGTCCGCCCCGCGACCGGGTCGGTGGTGCTTCCGCTCAGGGCGAACATGGGCCGGAGCGGGAATGCGACCGCGTGCGGCGCCGTTGTTGAGTCGTATGCACTCAACCTTGCTGGGTCCAGAGGTCGATAGGCGGCCTGGCCGCTTCGTAGGGTGACTAGAGTTGAGGGACACCACAATCCGGCCGACAAGGGCCGGGCGAGGAGACACACATGTTCGAGCGGTTCACCGACCGTGCGCGACGGGTGGTCGTGCTGGCGCAGGACGAGGCGCGCACGCTCAACCACAACTACATCGGCACCGAGCACATCCTGCTCGGTCTCATCGCTGAGGGTGAGGGCGTGGCCGCCAAGGCGCTCGAGTCGCTGGGCATCTCGCTGGAGGCCGTCCGCGAGAAGGTCGAGGAAATCATCGGCCACGGCCAGCAGTCGCCGACTGGCCACATCCCCTTCACGCCACGGGCGAAGAAGGTCCTCGAGTTGAGCCTGCGCGAGGCGCTCCAGCTCAACCACTCCTACATCGGCACCGAGCACATCCTGCTTGGCCTCATCCGTGAGGGCGAGGGCGTCGCCGCCCAGGTGCTGGTCAAGCTGGGCGCCGACCTGACGCGCGTACGCAACCAGGTCCTCCAGCTGCTATCAGGTTTCCAGGGCGGCGCCAAGGGCGAGCCCGCGGGCGTCGGCGGTGGCCAGCAAGACTCACCGCAGGGTCCGCAGAGCTCGACCGTGCTCGACCAGTTCGGCCGCAACGTCACCCAGGCGGCGCGTGAGAACAAGCTCGACCCGGTCATCGGCCGCGAGCCCGAGATCGAGCGCGTCATGACCGTGCTGAGCCGGCGTACGAAGAACAACCCGGTGCTGATCGGCGAGCCCGGTGTCGGCAAGACCGCCGTCGTCGAGGGCCTGTCGCAGGCCGTCGTGCGCGGTGACGTGCCCGAGACGCTGCGCGACAAGCAGATCTACACGCTCGACCTCGGCGCCCTCGTCGCCGGCTCGCGCTACCGCGGTGACTTCGAGGAGCGCCTCAAGAAGGTGCTCAAGGAGATCAAGACCCGCGGCGACATCATTCTGTTCATCGACGAGATCCACACCCTCGTCGGTGCCGGTGCGGCCGAGGGTGCCATCGACGCGGCCTCGATCCTCAAGCCCATGCTGGCCCGCGGCGAGCTGCAGACCATCGGCGCGACGACGCTCGACGAATACCGCAAGCACATCGAGAAGGACGCCGCGCTCGAGCGCCGCTTCCAGCCGATCCAGGTCAACGAGCCGTCGATCGCCCACACGATCGACATCCTCCGAGGCCTGCGTGACCGCTACGAGGCCCACCACCGCATCACCATCACCGACGAGGCCCTCACCGCGGCGGCGCAGTTGGCCGACCGCTACATCCAGGACCGCTTCCTGCCCGACAAGGCCATCGACCTCATCGACGAGGCCGGCGCCCGCCTGCGCATCCAGCGCATGACCGCGCCGCCGGACCTGCGCGAGTTCGACGAGAAGATCGCCTCGGTGCGGCTGGAGAAGGAGGCCGCGATCGACGCGCAGGATTTCGAGAAGGCCGCGGGCCTGCGCGATCAGGAGAAGAAGTTCATCGCCCAGCGCGCCGAGAAGGAGGAGGCCTGGAAGCAGGGCGACTCCGACACGACCGCTTCGGTCGACGAGGAGACGATCGCCGAGGTGCTGTCGTCGGCGACCGGCATCCCGGTGTTCAAGCTCACTGAGGAGGAGTCGAGCCGCCTGCTCAAGATGGAGGAGGAGCTCGGCAAGCGCTACATCGGCCAGCACGACGCGGTGAAGGCGCTCGCGCGTTCCATCCGGCGTACGCGCGCCGGCCTGAAGGATCCCAAGCGCCCCAGCGGCTCGTTCATCTTCGCCGGCCCCTCCGGCGTCGGCAAGACCGAGCTCACCAAGGCGCTCACGGAGTTCCTGTTCGGTGACGAGGACGCCCTCATCACGCTCGATATGTCGGAATACAGCGAGAAGCACACCGCGTCGCGGATGTTCGGTTCGCCCCCGGGCTACGTCGGATACGAGGAGGGCGGCCAGCTCACCGAGAAGGTCCGCCGCAAGCCGTTCTCGGTGATCCTCTTCGACGAGATCGAGAAGGCCCACCCAGACATCTTCAACTCGCTGCTGCAGATCCTCGACGAGGGTCGCCTCACCGACGCGCAGGGCCGCGTGGTCGACTTCAAGAACACCGTCATCGTGATGACGACCAACCTCGGCACGCGTGACATCAACAAGGCCGTCAACCTCGGCTTCTCGCAGGCCGGCGACACCGAGTCGTCCTACGAGAAGATGAAGGCGAAGGTCGCCGACGAGCTCAAGACCCACTTCCGTCCCGAGTTCCTCAACCGCATCGACGAGATCGTGGTCTTCCACCAGCTCACCCAGGACGACATCGAGCACATCGTCGACCTGATGGTCGCCCAGATCGAGGGCCGCCTGAAGGACCGCGACATGGGCATCGAGCTCACCGCCGAGGCCAAGAAGCTCATCGCCAAGCGCGGCTTCGACCCCGTGCTGGGTGCGCGTCCGCTGCGTCGCGCGATCCAGCGCGACATCGAGGACGTCATGGCCGAGAAGATCCTCTTCGGCGAGGTGAAGGCCGGCGAGGTCGTCGTGGTCGACGTCAATTCCGGTGACGACGCGGGCGAAAACCCGTTCACCTTCACCGGCTCGAAGAGCGGTGAGGCCCCCGACACCGTCCCGGCCGAGCTGACCTCGGGCGAGTCGGACGGGCAGGCCTCCGACGAGCAGGCCGGTTGATCCGGCACGGGCCGACAGCACGTACGCGGGGCCCCGGCGGACCATGTGCGGGTTCTAACGGTCCTCGCAACACCTCGAGTTTTGGGGAGTTGCGAGGACTGTGTCGATTGAGG